>CALFBG010000150.1 GCA_937951685.1 uncultured Saprospiraceae bacterium
TTTACTTCAATTTACGGCCAAAGGAATTTGGTGTGAACAAGCTGATATTTTTATTGATCCTTGGAAACCCGTCAATAGAGCAATGATTACGCACGGACACGCCGACCATTCTCGTTGGGGAAACCAGCATTACCTCGCTACCGCGTCCGCTGCCCCCGTGATTAAATATCGCTTGGGAGATATTAAGCTGCAAACGATCGAATACGGAGAAAAATTGAACATTAATGGCGTACAATTTTCTTTTCACCCGGCAGGTCATATTTTAGGATCCGCACAAATTAGAGTAGAGTATAAAGGTGAAGTTTGGGTTGCTTCTGGAGATTATAAATTAGAAAACGATGGTTTTGCGGAAGCTTTTGAATTGGTAAAGTGCAATGCCTTTATCACCGAATCTACTTTCGGTTTGCCCGTTTACAATTGGCAGCCCCAAGCCGAGATTTTTGCCGCCGTGAATGCTTGGTGGAAAAAAAATGCAGCCGACGGAAAGATTACCTTAATCACAGGATACTCTTTGGGAAAAGCACAACGTATTCTTGATAATCTAGATCCTTCCATCGGAAAAATTTATACCCACGGTGCCGTAGAAAACATCAACGAAGTAATGCGTGCTCAAGGAGTAAAAATCCCTGATACCATTCGTGTTACGAAAGACATTCCCGTCAAGGATTATCTTGGCAACTTAGTCCTTGCTCCCCCCTCTGCCCTAAATAGCGCTTGGATGAAAAAATTCAAACCTATTGCTATCGGTATTGCTTCGGGATGGATGAGTTTGCGAGGTGCTCGGAGAAGAAAAGCGGTGGAACGCGGCTTTGTGCTTTCCGATCACGTAGACTGGAAAGATTTAAATACCGTAGTTAAAGCTACGGAGGCAGAGAAAGTTATCGTTACGCATGGTTACACTTCCGTTTACACCAATTACTTACGCGAACAAGGCCTTGATGCCTATGCCGCTGAAACTGAATTTACGGGCGAAAGTATTGACGCGACTACTACTACCGAAGACGAAAAAATCGCTTCCGAAAATAACTGATACTTAATTTAACGCTTTACCCACTAAATTCAGCTTAACCAATTCATGAAAAATTTTGCGCAATTATTTACACAACTTGATCAGACCACTAAAACCCTGAAAAAAGTCGCCGCATTGGTTGATTATTTTGGGCGCGTAGCGGATAAAGATCGTTTGTGGGCGATGGCTATTCTTTCTCACCGCCGACCGAAACGTACGGTCAAAACGAGTTTATTGCGCGTTTGGGCAGCGGAGTTGGCGCAAGTTCCTTTGTGGTTGTTTGAGGAAAGTTATCACGTCGTTGGAGATTTAGCGGAAACGATTGCCTTAGTATTGCCACCCGCTCAAGAGCAACATGATCATTCGCTTACCCATTGGATTGAAGTAATCAAAAGTTTAGCAAAAAAAGAAGAGGATTATAAAAAAGAAGTTGTGCTGCACGCTTGGAATGGAATGACTTATCGGGAGCGTTTTATTTTTAATAAATTAATTACGGGTGGTTTTCGCGTAGGCGTTTCGCAAAAACTTATGATGCGCGCTTTGGCACAATTTGAAGGTCAAGAAGAGAATGCCATTGCGCATCGCCTAATGGGAAACTGGACGCCCGATACCATTAGCTACGAAGAATTGATTCGTTCGGAAAATCCACTAGATGATATTTCGCGCCCTTATCCTTTTTATTTGGCTTACGCTTTAGAAAATCCAGCGACAGATTTAGGAGATCCAAAAGATTGGCAAGTAGAGCGAAAATGGGATGGTATTCGAGGACAGCTCATCGTTCGAGAGGGTAATTTATTTGTGTGGTCGAGAGGAGAAGAATTGGTAACTGATAAATTTCCGGAGTATCATCCTTTGACAAGTATCCTTCCTGACGGAACGGTGATTGACGGAGAAATACTTCCTTTCCGTGAAGGTGCTCCCTTGAGTTTTAATGTTTTGCAAACGCGCATCGGAAGAAAAAATGTGACTAAGAAAATCCTGGCTTCCGCGCCTGTTATTCTAATGGCCTACGATTTATTAGAATATCAAGGAAAAGATATTCGATCCACGCCACTCCGTGAACGACGCAGCTTACTAGAAAAATTGTTGTCGGAAATAGGTCCACAAGACATTATCATATTGTCAGAAGTTTTAAAAATCACTGCTTGGGAAGCAGCCACCGCAGCGAGAGCAGCTTCTCGCCAACACCTGAGTGAAGGTTTGATGATTAAAAAGCTGGATTCCGCATATCGAGCAGGCAGAAAACGGGGCGATTGGTGGAAATGGAAAATTGATCCACTCACCATTGATGCCGTTATGATTTACGCGCAGCAAGGTCACGGTCGGCGAGCGAACCTCTATACGGACTACACTTTTGCGGTTTGGGATGGCGACAACTTAGTTCCCTTTACCAAGGCTTACTCTGGATTGACCGATAAAGAATTCAACAAAATTACCGCTTGGGTAAGGAAGAATACCAAGGAGCGATTTGGTCCCGTACGCAGTGTCAACCCCGAACTAGTTTTTGAAATTGCTTTCGAAGGAATCAATGCTTCTAGTCGACATAAATCAGGTGTAGCTTTGCGTTTTCCCAGAATGCTACGATGGCGTACTGATAAAAAATCTGCTGATGCCAATTCTTTAGAAGATTTAAAAAAGATGTTAAACCTCTACGGTTAAGCTTATTTCCTTAAATAAAAAACCATGACTCGGAAAGAACAAATTGCCTTAGCTACGCGTTGGTTTGCTCAGCAAAACTGGACGGCTTTTCCTTTTCAGATAAATACTTGGAAAGCCTATTTGCAAGGCAAGAGTGGCATTGTAAATGCGGCGACGGGTAGTGGAAAAACGCTTTCCTTAATCGTACCTATACTTTTAGCATTTTTAGAAAAAAATAAAAATAAAAAAACTTTACCTACCAATAATGGCTTACAGGCTATTTGGATTTCTCCCATTAAAGCATTGACCAAAGAGATAAAGTTTGCTGCCGAAACCGCGGCCGAAGCACTCGGTATAAACTGGAAAATTGCCATTCGTACGGGAGATACACCTACCAATGAACGCAGTAAACAAAAAAAGTCGCCACCTGAAATTCTGATTACTACACCCGAGAGTTTGCATCTCTTATTAGCAACAAATGACTACGAAGATATTTTTAAAAACTTAGAAGTAATCGTTGCCGACGAATGGCACGAGTTGGTTGGCTCAAAGCGAGGAGTACAAGTAGAATTGGCTCGCTCGCACCTGAAATCCTTACGACCTAAGCTGAAAGTATGGGGCATTTCTGCGACAATTGGCAACATGGAAGAAGCCGCTTCGGTACTTTTTGGAGCCGACTACGCGCCGAAGGAATGGAAAATCATTCGTGCTAAAATTAAAAAAAAGATTGTACTCAAAACAGTGTTGCCCGATCAAATTGAAGGTTTTCCCTGGGCGGGTCATCTGGGGATTCAGCTTTTAGAAAAAGTAATTGAAATTGTTAATCATCATACCACTACCCTACTTTTTACGAATACGCGCAATCAGTGCGAACGTTGGTACCTAGCGATGATTGAAGCGCAAGCAGCACTTATTGGACAGATCGCCATGCATCATTCCGCGATTGATCAAGCGCAACGAGATTGGGTGGAAGAATCGCTGCACGAGGCAAAATTGAAGGTTGTCGTTTGTACTTCTAGTTTAGATTTGGGGGTAGATTTCCGCCCCGTGGATGCGGTCATTCAGATTGGTAGTCCGAAAGGCGTTGCCCGCTTTATGCAACGCGCGGGTCGGAGTGGACACCAACCCAATGCAACGAGTGTCATTCATTTTGTTCCTACTCACGCGTTAGAAATTATCGAGGCGGCTGCTTTACGGAGAGCAATTCAAACTCAAAATCTAGAAAGTAGAATTCCGTACCAACGTTCTTTTGACGTATTGGTACAATACTTAGTTACCCGCTCGGTATCCGGTGGATTTGTGGCGGAAGAAGTTTTGGCAGAAATAAAAAACACCTACTCTTTTCGTAGTATTTCGCGGAAGGAATGGGAATGGTGTTTGGCTTTTATTTGTACCGGTGGAAAATCATTAGATGCTTACGACGAATACAATCGAGTAGGTTTATACAAAGGAAAATATTACATTGCTAACCAATACTTGGCAACACGACATCGTTTGTCGATTGGTACCATCGTTAGTAGTAGTACGATGGAAGTGAAGTACCGAAATGGAAGTAAAATTGGGCGGATTGAAGAACGCTTTATTTCGGGATTAAAGCGGGGTGACGTTTTTATTTTTAGTGGTAAAGTACTGGAAGTTGTACGGACGAAAGGAATGGAAGTTTGGGTTAAAGCGAGCAAGCGAAAAAAAGCCATTACACCTTCTTGGTCTGGTGGGCGAATGCCTTTTTCGTCGCAGCTATCAGAAGAATTGCGACATCAAATTGGATTGATTCAAGCGCAGCAATTCAAAACGGAGGAACTCAAAAAATTAAAACCACTCCTGCAAGTGCAAGAGCAACGCTCCTACATTCCAAGAGCAAACGAACTCTTGATTGAATATTTTAAAGATCGAGAAGGCTACCATTTGATTTTTTATCCATTTGAAGGAAGATTTATTCACGAAGGACTGAGTACCTTATTAGCTTGGCGCTTGAGTCAGTTACAGTCGATTAGCTTTTCAATTGCAGTGAATGACTATGGTTTTGAACTCCTAACGGATCAACCGCTAGCAATTGAGCAAGTCATTACAAACGAAATTTTTACGACCAAAAACTTGTGGGAAGATATTCGCAGTAGTGCTAATTCAGTAGAAATGGCAAAGCGGAAATTCCGAGATATTGCGACAATTGCAGGATTGATTTTCAAGGGCTATCCCGGTGCGTATCAACGGAGCAAACACTTACAATCTTCTTCACAGTTGTTTTTCGAAGTATTTCAAGAACATGAACCGGATCATCTTTTAGTACAACAAGCATTTGAAGAAGTCCTACAATTTCAACTAGAAGAAACGCGATTACGATTGGCTTTGGCGCGGATTCAACAACAAGAATTTATATTCAAAAAACCGACGCGGGCGACGCCTTTTTCCTTTCCCATTATTGTGGATCGTTTGAGAGAAAAAGTATCGAGTGAAACGTTGCGAGAACGCATTCGCAAAATGAAATTAAAAATGATCAGTTGATCACAGCAAAATTTTAGATGATTATTCAACACCACGGACAAACCTTACATTTACACCCACTGAAAGCGATTTTTTGGGAAGAGCAAAAAGCTTTATTGATCGCAGATTTACACTTGGGGAAAGCCGCTCATTTTCGCAAAAGTGGACTTGCCGCCCCCGCAGCTATTGCCAAAAGTAATTTTGATAACTTGGAACAGCTACTTTATTTTTTCAATCCTGAAAGAGTATTATTTTTAGGCGATTTGTTTCATAGTAGCCTGAATCAAGTATGGGAGCGCTTTACGCTTTTTTTAGCAGGTTTTCCTGATATCTCTTTTGAACTCATTAAAGGAAACCACGATATTTTACCTGCTGCGATTTATAAAACCTCTATTTTAAAATTTTATGACCCAACTTTGATTATTCCCCCCTTCATTTTTTCCCATCATCCACTTGCTGCGGAACAGTTGTCTCACTACAATTTTTATGGTCATTTACATCCCGGAGTGATTTTAGAAGGCTTTGGTGGTCAACAATTAAGGCTCCCC
>CALFBG010000151.1 GCA_937951685.1 uncultured Saprospiraceae bacterium
CTGCTGTCGTTTTCAATAACGACGACTAATATTTCATCAGAAAATTCTTGGGTTATATGAAAATCTAAGATGGCAGAAAAGTTGTTGTCTGGATAAAATCCGACTCTATGGAGATACAGTTTTGATAATAGCTGTTCTTCGATGGGCTGTTCTTTATTAGTTCGATCGACTAAGGTATCTAATTCCGCTGCGTCAAGTTCTTCCGCATGATGTTCAATGTATTCTTTTGTGACGCCTTCGTTTTTAAAATCTAACGCAATAAATGCCTTTATTTCGGTTTCCTGTTTTTTTAGCTTGTTTAGAAAAGCATCAATTTCAATTAGCCGATCTTTTACCACGGCGGCAGCTTTGTTCTCGAAATTGATATCTAGTTCAATGGTTCGATCTTCATACTTGAATTCGGCATCATAATCTTCTTTGACTTTATCCAAATTGATGTCTCCGAAAAAAGGGGAAGTGTATTTATTCATTTTGTTATTTTTTTGCTACTTAGTATTTATTCCATTCGCTTTATTCCGATCGCTCCTCGTAATGCACCGATTGATTTAAAAATCTCATTTTGGTCTTCTTTTTCTGTCCATCCCATTTTGGATAATTCACGTCTTGTTTGATCTCCTGTTTTTCCTTTTATAACAAAATGATAATATGCGAAATTGACTACTTCCATTTGCATGGTTTCAAAACGATAAGCGGTTAAATTTCCAACGAGTTGTAAACTTCCGATAAGATACGTTATTCCTAGCTGTAAACCCCAACTAATTAATAAGCCAATCCATCCTGTATTGAGGTCTTTAAAGCGTAAACCCGCTTCCAACCTCGTTTGCATAAATTCCAAGAAACTAAATGCTTCAAGGTCGTTTTTATTTAAAACTATTTGATACTGAAAATATTGATTGGAGAGATAAGTAAGGATTACCATCGCAATTAGTAAGTACCGTAAATTATCAAAAACGGTATAGTTGCTTAATTTGATTAAGTGTTTAAGCACCAATCCGAATCCGATGGCAACACCAGCTTCAAAAAGTAGAACCATATAAAATCCATTTACGGAAAGGAAGGCAACAATGAAACCTAATAAAAGGGCTGTAAGTATTCCTCCCACAACCGGGATCCAAAACTGAGGTTTTTTTCTGAATTTGGGTTTTGGTAAACTTTCAGGGATTTCGTAATCGTCCCAGTTTTTTACGCTTTCAATTTCTTGTTTTAATTCTGCTAAGGCTTTCTGATCAAATTCTTTTTCGGTTTGCTGAAAAGCGTGAATAAATAATTGTACTCTTTTATAATTTTTTCCATTGTCCCAAAATGCATCTAGCAGAGAAATACTTTTGATTGTTAGTTTGCCATCGTCAAAAACAACAGTGATTTTTTCCGTCCATCCGCGCCACTCCGTTTTAGATTTTGCCTCCGCACTCTTTTCTTCTTCTTGGAAAACTAAATCCCAGCCTAGCTTTTCAAAAACTTTAGTGACAACAGCAATAACTATGGCTTTATTTAGATCGGTTTTTATTTCCGCTTCAAATTTAGGAGTCCAATTAAAACTATGTTTTTTCCTAATAGATTTTTCGTATTGTTTTAGTGCTTCGGTCATTTTCGTCTAAGTACTTACTTCAGTTTTTGCGTTTTCAAATCAAATCGCTCAACCACCTGATCTGCCTCGTACGCCTGAATAACTTCCCCTCCCTCAACTTGTATCTTGTCGTATTGAACCGGAAAAATTGCTTTGAGATCTCTATCCATCAAACCATATTTACCGTCTTTTTTGATCAGTATATACTCTTGCCGGTAGCGTTTCTTTTTTCCAAAAGATAAATATTGCATCGACTCATATTCAAATGGAACTAAGGTTTTATTTTTTTCATTGATCAAACCATATTTACCTCCTTTCTTGGCAATCATATAATAATTGTAGTTGTCTTGAATCCATTCGTATGCGTAAGGAATTAAAGGTTCATTTGAAAACGGTGACATAAAACCGTGTAATTTTCCTTCGCTTTTTTTATAAATATCGGTCTCCGCACATTCTCCAATTACTTGTTCCTTCGTTTCGAGTACGATTCCGGTGAAAGCATCAAATACATATTTGTCAAAATAAGACATCGTACAACCATAGACCTTCTTCTTGAACTCATTCGCCATAATTTCATAGACTAAATTGCCCCGAATCGTTGTATCGGTAGCTAGGTGCCAACTTAAATTTGCAGTGGTAGTTTCGGGAAAATTATTATTTTTTAAAAGGATTGCCTTCGACAGTAAAGGCCTTGTAACGGGCGTTAGTAGTAAGCCTTTTGTAAATGGTTTTCGATGATTCCTACTACCCGTAAAATCTTCGACGAGCTTGCCCGTTGCATCAACGCGCACATAAACGAGCGGATACGATTGATCTCCCAAAACGATGTCGTACTGGAAATCTGCGTAACTTATTGCGGCTGCGGGTAAGGTGAACCATCCTTCGTTGGCTCGTACGTCGGGCATTGCTTTATTCCTGCTGGAAGTATAGGAATTAGCATCGTAGACATTAATTCCACGGTAGTTAACTTTGATGTATTGTTGAAAAAAGTCTTTGCCGTAGGAACGAATCACGATCTCATTCGATTTTTCCAAAAGCGTTTTGAGTTGCGCGCGTTTTTCTTGGGTCGCTTTGGTAATGGGTTTGATTTCTCCCGTGTCGTAATTTTTACTAATCACCAGTTTTCCTTCGGTATCGTATTCCGAATATAATCCAAAAGGTGTAACGTTGACGCAAGCGATAGGATCGTCGGAGCGATCTGTTCTTTTCGATGAATAAACTTTAAATCGTTTTTTGTTAGGATGAAACATTTTCATGGTAATGACCGAAGCTCCTTTTTCCCAAGAGCGTTCCCAAACTCTACCATCTTTCAAATAACGAATTTCCATCATTTTAGGAGCATAGAAAACGGCCAGAGAGTCAAAGGCGCTATAATTTTTTCGACAAAACATTTTTATCTTTCCCGCGTGCGGGTAATTCATTTCGTAGATTAATGCTCCATCCTTAAAATACGATCTAGCGGTAATGGCATTATCGACTTTGGTTAGCACTACTTTGTCAATTTCGACTTGAGGAAGTTCGAATTGGCTAAACAGTTGAAAAGGGAGGGTAAATAAAAAACTGATTAAGAGTATTCTGAGCATATGGTGGCTTGTTTTTGTGCGAAATACTGCTGTAAGGCATTGAATCTATGGCGATCGTTAGCCTTACCGAAAAAGCGGTAGTTTATGAGGAGGTAAACATACAATTAATTCAGAAAAAAATGAGGGAATTAAAGTAAGTACTAAGACAAATTAAATCACTTATTAACTTGCATTATCTTTTGACCAGTCTCTTCGTGCCTCAATACTGATCAAAATCTAACACAATTTAATGGCAAAGTAATTTTGTCTTAGTACTTAAGTAGGGTTGATTATTGTTTAAGTATTACTTTTGATCAGTGCCGTTATTAACGATTGGTGATAATTCGTTCAAGCGTTTGCACGATATCTAGTAATGGCTCATTTATATTATTCCAGCTTTTATCATCTACTAGTTTCCCGTCAATAGGTATTGCTTGTAATGTCGCGTAAGGATAGTTAAACCAATTGCAGGCGGATAGGATTATGGGAATAACGCGTGATTTTTCTTCTTTCCGTCGCTGCATAATCATTTGTATCTCTTCTCCTGTATTAATTTTTGAGATTAGAAAATCAACACTAATTGATAATAGGAAAATGTCAGTGGCATCAATCTCTTGGTGGACGATAGCTTTGCCTTCTACGGAGTCAATATCATGATCACTTAAAATACTGAAATCTATATTTTGCTTCGCGGCGAATAAGTGTTTCGTTAAGCGTGTTTCTAACTGCTGAACGATCTTTAAATCCTCCTTCGCGTGAAGACATAGTATTTTTGTTTTAGTTGTGTTACTCATTCATTTTTATATTCATATTTTGTGAATTATTATGCTATGGCATTTTCTTGTCGCTCCTAAAACACTCGTTCAAATACAGCTCCTTTAAATTGGTAAACGCCTTCTGCTTTCGTTCCAAACCACAAATCTCCTTTTTTATCTTTATAAATTGTGGTCACAAAGTTACTTGGAAGTCCATCTTGGATGGTGTAATTGGTCATTGTTTTACCGTCGTATTTCCAAGTTCCCGTATCTCGATCTCCAAACCAAATATTACCGTGGCGATCTTCTTCGATTGCAAATACATGTTCCAGGGTTCCCGCTTGAGATTGATCTCCTCTTCTGGAGCTACTGAAATGAATGAGTCCTTGCGCTTCCGAAAAATTTATGCTTGAATCCTTGCGGTGTCGTAAAACACCAATACCATTATTCCCAATCCATAGATTCCCCTTGCTGTCTTCCAAAATACTTCGGATGTGTAGGTAGCCCATTTCGTAGCTCAAGCCTAAGCTTTCATCATTAATGATGGTAAAATTTTTACCGTCGTATCCAAAAACACCGGCGTAAGTTGCGATCCAGATTTGATTGTTTTTTCCTCTAGCAAAACCGGTAAGGCGATAGATATTCTGTTTATTGATGCGTTTTGCTTTTGGATAGATCAAATAAATCAATTCTTGTCCATCATAACGATAAATACCTTCCTCGTCTCCGGCATCAAACCAAAGGTCATTCGCCGTTACTTTCCAGTTGTTTTCCTTTTTGAGCAGGAAGGAATTTAAGTCGTTTTTTAAGCTATGGTTGGTGAATATCTTATCTTTATAACTACTTAGTCCATTACCTGTTTCCAACCAGATTCGCCCATCCTGATCTTCCTGAATGCGTCTTATTTAATTGCCACTCAAGCCGTCTTCCACGGTAAAATGCGTAAAGCGCTTTCCATCAAATAAACAAAGGCCTTCTTGGTGGCTCCCGAACCAATAATTTCCTTTGCTATCTTGGAAAACGGAAAGCATACCAGTAGTGAATGGCAAAGTATCTGAGCTTGTCCCTAAAGGTGATTTTGGACGATTGGATTTGGTTGTTTTAGCTACGAGTTGATCTCCTTTATCCGTTGCAGGTTGGGCGCAAGAAAGGTTCAGACTTAAGCGTATTGCCAAGAGCAGTAGGAGTTTGAATGGATTCAATGGATTTGATTTTAAGAAGAGCATTCTATTGTTTGGTATGACCTTACTTTTAGGATTTTATGCCCGCTTGGATAAAAATATCTTGTAACTCTTTAGCGATTGGAAATGGTTTTAAGGGCGGAACATTTGCACCACCAGGATTGCCGACAGGAACGGTTCCTACAAAAGATTTTACACCACCCAAAAGGAGCCTTGGAATTTGTCCAATGATTTCTTTTCTACTTTTTATTTTAATTCCAAATTGCAACATTTTCCAATGCACGAGGCTATGCGCAAAAGGATATTGTTGTCCGAGAATGTGGGCGCGCTCTAAATGATTCCAAGCGGTTGTTAGGTCTCCGTTGGCAAATGCGGTTTGATAGTTCGATAGCTCTAATTGGTAAAATGATTTTAAACTTGCTGGAATAGAAGTGTTGAATTTCATCTTTGACTTTTTTACTTGATTGCTAACCATAAGTTAAGAAAAAAAGAAATAAAGAACAAGATTAATGGTTAAGCGAGGAAAAAGGTTCCGCACCTACGGCGCGATAAAAAATAAGTAGCATACTTTATAAGCTCTAGGGGAGCGATACCTTACTAACAAAACAGCCAAGATGCCTTACGAGCTCCATCGGAGCGATACCTAATGATTATGATCGGTTTAAATATTAGTACCACAACGACCGCTAATACTTACTTCACACATTGATAAATAATATACTTATCATTGTCTGCAAGTATCTGAACGCTTGGGAATATTTTATCCAAATGCGTTTTATAATTTAAGTGTTTATTAGATACGAGTTGTAAGTTGCCTCCTTTTTTCAAACATCGAAAACAAGCTTTGAAAAGCTGAATTGGGATTTGAATGTTGATTTCATATTCAAAATGAAAAGGCGGATTGGTGACAATCAAATCAAAAAATTCTTCTTTGAAAGGAGATAAGTCATCATTAAAATGATGATGAATATTTTCTCCTTGGATATTTAATTGAGCGGAAGCGACGGCAAGGTAAGCATCATCCAATAAATGTATCTCAGCCGCAGGGTTTTGCTTAAATATTTCATTTGCAATTACGCCATTCCCAGAGCCTAAGTCTAGGATACATTGATCCGTTTCTTTTATTTGTAGCTGCTTCAGAAAGTATTGCGTCGCATAGTCAATATGATCCGCAGAAAAAACGCCCGAATATTGTTGGTACTTTTTATTGTTGTAGGCTAGTGCGTTGATCAATTCTTGCTTGACGACTGCTTTCTTTTTGCGGAGCACCATTACTCTTGCTTTCTTCAAGGCTTTAGTTTGCTCCACGACTTCAAAATAACTTGCGGCAATTTGTAAGAGCTTAGGCGAAAAATGGCGCGTCATAAAGGAAGCGATCACGGTGACTTCTTGCGTTGAATTGTTGGCGATTTGCGCCAAGAAAAGCTGAAAAAGAGCTAAAGATTTAGGCACTTTAACTAGGGCGAAATCAAGTTCTTTTTCGAAGGAAGCCAGTGGGTTTGAAAAATTTAGAAAGGCGAGGTAGTTTTTCTGTAGATTGGCTTTAATCGCTTTTTCTTGGCTTTTTTGCGTTAAAACAATGGTTGGCTGATAGGAATGCAAGTGACAGGCTAAGAAGCCAAACCGATCATTATAAATAGCTAAATGTGCTGGTTTTGCTGCTAAAGCTACAAATTCTTGTAAGAGATATTCATCTGCGGCACTCCACGCTTTTAAAGACTTATCGGCGGATAAATCATTTCTTTTGATGGTGTATTTTTTCTTTTCGGTACTCATAGGAAACGTTGGATCGGTATCTCAATTATTACTTACTAAATAGTTCGTTCCCAATGTACTGAAATCAACTTAGTTTCCTCTTTTTGCGGGCATTTATTTTTTTTGAAGCGGTTTATAGGATTTTATTAATTTGAAGTTGTTTTAAAATAGACCTTAATACCTAATCATTAAAGGCTTAAGTAGGTAAACCTACTTACTAACATCATTTTAAAACAACTTCAAAAAAAATCCCTCGATTAAATCAAGTTGCCTTGTATTCAACGGAGGGATTTTATGAGTTTATAATAATTACGATTTTTTTCTACTGTTGGCCACTTTAAAAGCTTGATCCAAATCAGCAAGGAGGTCGTCGATGTGTTCGATACCTACGCAGAGTCGGAGTAGATCTTGCGTTACGCCTGCTGTTTTTTGTTCCGCGACGGTCATCTGACGGTGTGTGGTGGAAGCAGGATGACAAGCCAATGATTTAGTATCGCCAATATTTACCAAGCGCTTAAATAAGTTTAGTGCGTCGTAAAACTTCTCTGCTTTTTTAAAGCCTCCTTTGATTCCGAAAGTCATGATGGAAGAAGGTTTACCTTTGTAGTATTTGCGAGCGAGGCGATAATATTCACTACTTTTCAAGCCTCCAAAACGAACCCAAGCGACAGATTTATGTCCTTCCAAATATTTAGCGACAGCGATCGCATTTTCGCAGTGTCTTTCCATGCGAAGGCTTAAAGTTTCTAAGCCTTGCAAAATTTGCCAAGCTGCCATAGCGCTCAAGGCAGATCCGGTATTTCGCAAAGCTACCGTTCGTGCTCTTCCGATGTAAGCGGCTGGACCAAAAGCTTCGGTGTAAACGACTCCGTGATAAGAAGGTTCGGGGGTATTCAACATCGGGAAACGGTCTTTGTGTTTGACCCAATCAAATTTTCCGGAATCAACGATGACGCCACCTAAAGTAGTACCGTGACCACCAATGTATTTCGTCATGGAGTGAACAACGATGTCTGCACCGTAGTCAATTGGGTTGATCAGAATGGGAGAAGCAACGGTATTGTCGACGATCAAGGGAACTCCTTTGGCGTGTGCTACTTTTGCAATTTTCTCGATGTCAGAAATGTTACCTGCGGGGTTTCCAATACTTTCGCAATAGATAGCTTTAGTTTTTGCATCAATCAACTTGGCAATATCTTTTGGATCAGAGGACTCCGCAAATCGGACTTCGATGCCTTGCTTGGGTAGCATATGCGCAAACAAGGTGTACGTGCCACCGTAGAGGTGAGGCGTAGAAACGATATTGTCGCCTGCTTCGGCAATATTCAAAATAGAATAATTGATCGCGGCACTTCCTGCACTGACACACAAGGCTGCAACGCCATTCTCCAACGCCGCGATTCTTGCTTCTAAAACGGCAACGGTAGGATTCATGATTCGACTGTAAATATTTCCCGGAACCGCCAAGTTAAATAGATCTGCACCGTGCTGTGCATTGTCAAATTCGTACGCAACAGTTTGGTAAATGGGAACGGCGGCAGACTTGGTAGTCGGTTCTGCTTGATATCCGGTATGGATGGAGATTGTTTCTTTTTTCATCTAATTGAAGTGTTAATATTAATTTGAAAAATGTGGATGTTTATTTTTAAGGCAGCGTACTCGGCTGAAGTTTTGTTTTACGAAAATACTTGTGGTAAGTTACAATTGAAATTTTGGTAAGTTGTATCAAGCCTAATGGCATAATGTTTAAAATAAGCAAAAGGTTCAGTATTCGAGTTAGAATCTGTGTGTTCTTGGTTTTGTACAGCGAAAATGCTCGGTGCTGCGTTTTTGTATCAAAAAAAAATTCTTTGATTTTTAGTTCAAGCAAATCGTCGTTAACTAAAATTGGGCTCTTTCTCTTTAAAATAAATAAAGCAAGCTTTATTTTGAAAAATCGTCTCATATTTTAAAGGTGTTTGTATTTTAATTAGTACTTGATTCTGATGCTCGAATATTAATCGATTTAAAATTATAAGTTATTTTTGTGAATGCTTTTGATGGTTTAAGCTGAGGTTGGGAAGAGTACTTTTTGAAGGTATTGTTAACTTATGATGCTAGTATCTCCGCGGCGGAGGATTTTCAATCGGAGCATATCTTCCTTTGAACCTTAAAGTGATTTTGTTCCCATCGGATAAAAGAAAGCCCATTTTTTTATTTATTCTTCCGCGTTTTCCTTTGTGAAAGAAACAGATGGTAAAGGAATAAATTTTATTGGGTATTAAGGGGGTTGTAGGGTAGTTGCAGATAAAATGAGGATCACCCGTCCACGCACGCATAATATTTATGGTATCGGTCCCT
>CALFBG010000152.1 GCA_937951685.1 uncultured Saprospiraceae bacterium
ACAAGCAGGTTTTGATAGCATCGCCATCGCGAAGGAAAATGGAACTTGGACCGCAATGGACGACGTGGAGAATTTGGTAGTGCCGGAGGCTTTGAAAATTGCCTTAGATGAAAAAGAAAGCGCAACGGATTTTTTTCAAAGTCAGTCTAAGTCAATTAGGAAGATGATGTTGTATTGGGTGGCGAGTGCTAAAAGAACCGAAACGAAAAAGAAGCGGATTGCAGCAATTGCAGCAGCGGCAGCAAAAGGCTTGAAACCGGATCAATTTAGATGAAATGCTTTACCGGTAAGTCGTTAGCATTTCAACGAAAGATATGAAGTCCAAGATAAATAAAACACAGCTCGGAGGAGTTTCGAAAAGTGTATTGTAATGTTAGTCCTGCGTTCTAGCAGCAAACAAAAAAATAACTAAAACAAATAATATGTTAGGCATTTTACTGATTTACTTTATTGGGAAAAAATTTTACGAGTTAGCAGGAACGTACAAGAAAAAGCAATTGGCTTACGCAATTCTTGGTGTCGTATCTTATTATATCGGAACATTTTTTGGCGGACTAACCATAGCGATAGGTTCCGACTTGATGGGGTCAACACCAATCGAGGAAATGAATGAGTACGCATTGGGAATAATGGCTCTTCCATTTGGATTATTGGCTTGTTGGATCGTTTATCAAATGCTGAAAAGAACTTGGCGTAAAGCCACTTATGTTGGGGACTTGGGAACTTTAGATGACGAATTTGTATCAGAGCAGTAATCATATTTTTCTTAGAAGAAAGCTAAGGGGCTACTGGTGTGAGGAGGTTCAATCGAATGAAAAATCTTACTCCAAATGCCCCCAAGTGCTCCCACCATCCCTAATTCTCAACTGCAATACCCGATACAAAATCGCCAGCCCCGCCAAACCAAAAATAGTTTGTAGCGGAATGACGCTGAGCATAATGTTGATCAGTAAGCTTAGGCAAGAAGTAACTAAAATGCCAAAAAAGCCGATCTTCTTCCATTGAAAAATTTTAACAATTAGCACAAGATTAAGTACTCCTAAACCTGCTAACGCCCATAAAAACAGGCTAGGTAGATGCTCAAAAGTGCTGACCACTCGACTGGCTAGATATAGATTTCCGATACTGGCAATACTATTTGCGAAGATCATCAAGACTAACCAAATGCTTACACAGCCATGACGTTCTTTTGCGACTCGTGTATGGTCTTCTCGAAAATCGTCTAAAATATCTGACATTGTTGTAGCTTGAGTATTGCGAAACCTTAGCAGGACTAAGATACGAATTTAAAAATGTCATCTTTGCTTTTGCGGAGAAGAAGTTGAGCCGCTTCCAGTTCAGAGAAACGAAATCTACGAAATTTCTTGTGAATGTCTAGGGCAATGAATAACTTTGTAGCCGAAGCAGTTCCTTGGTAGCAGTATTTTGTTTACTTTAGCTTAGGCCTTTTCTCAACTACTGAAAAATAAATTCCCCAATTTATAGTTACAACATTTATATCAAATGTTGTTGCTCAAAAAATATAAAAGATGAAAATAAAAATACTGTCAACGCTAGTCGTACTAATTTTGCTTAGCCTAAGCGCAAAATCACAATCCCAATTACCGATCGTGCACTCCAACGTAACGGTAATCGACATCAGAAATGGAGCCGAATTTTCAAGAGGCGCTTGGTCGTTAGTACCGGAAGTCAAACCAGATGTATACACTTCTGGTAAGCGCGGAGAACAGGTTACCTTTTATACCGATGTAGATTCCATTAGCTATACCATTCATCCCGATTCGGTTTTTAATTTTATTGTTTTACTAAACGGTAAGGATTCGGCTTATACACAAATCAAATATAAGCCAACGTATTTGGATGTTTTAAAAGAAGCGGTCACTTATAACCCACAGGAGCAAATAGATATTCCAACGTTTTATTATCAAGATTCTTCGGACCTTAGGCTAAAGACGTTGAGGAAGGAATTTAAACTGGATTCGATCGCTGGAGGTGGAAATGAGGTTTCAAGAATTTTAAATTTAATGCACTGGATACATGACTTGGTTCCTCACGATGGAAACAGTGAGAATCCGGTTGTTAAAAATGCGATGAGTTTGATCCGGGAATGTAAACAAGGCGATCGAGGACTGAATTGTAGAGGCTTAGCGACGGTGTTGAATGAATGCTATTTATCGCTAGGGATAAAATCAAGGTTTGTAACTTGTATGCCCAAAGACTCGGTTTTTAATGATTGCCATGTCATTAACATGGTATTTTCCCAAGAACTGGATAAATGGATTTGGATTGATCCTACGCACGATGCTTATGTACTCGACGAAAAAGGAGTATTATTAGGCTTAGCGGAAGTCAGAGAAAAGCTGATTAAAGGAGAAACGCTCATTTTGAATCCAGATGCGAATTGGAATAATAAAGCTTCGACCCTTAAAGAATATTACCTGCTAAACTACATGGCTAAAAATTTATATCGATTTAGCTGCCCGCTGAGAAGTGAATATGATTTTGAAACGAATCAAAAGGGGAAAGTACGAGCGTACGTAGAGTTAATTCCGATGGATGGTTACCAACAAACGCCCAAAATATCGGAAAAAACTTACAAGCAATCTGGGGTGACTTTTAAAACCTATAAAACTAATAATCCGAATCAATTTTGGATAAAGCCGAAGTAGTAATCAATATCCAAATGAAAAAAATAGCGATCACAACGGAACGCACGAAACTGAGATTGATCGAATTATCAGATGTAGCGGCTATCCATCAGTTGCATATTTTACCAGAAACGGATGAATTTAATACCTTAGGAATTCCAGCCCATCCAGCGGAAACAAAAGCGATCATTACGCCTTGGATAGCCGCACATCAACTAGCTACAATTAACAATTACACCTTCGCAATTGAAGATAAACAAAGTGGACTATTCCTTGGCTTATTTGGTCTCCAACTTAGTAAGCCAAAATATAGCAGCGGAGAAGTTTGGTATAAATTGGATCCCAAGTGCTGGGGTAAAGGATATGCCACTGAAGTCTTAAGAAAGGTGATTGCATATGGATTTGATGTTTTGAACTTACACCGTATAACCGCGGGATGTGCAGTTGAAAATATTGCTTCGATTAGGGTATTGGAAAAAGTTGGAATGATAAAAGAGGGGAGAAAACGGCAAGTGTTGCCCTTGAAAACAGGATGGTCGGATAATTTTGAATATGCGATTTTGGAAAGTGATGTAAGGCGATAATTGCAGTGTATTAAATTATAAAAAATTAAAACCGATTCTTCAAACCAAAATAAATATGAATATTATTCTACCTTTTTTACTACTCATTTTTGCCGCTCCCTTATACAGTCAGACTTCTCCCAATACCGATTATTATCGACATCTTCGTTACAATCATATTTCTCCTTACGCAACGATTTCGGGCATCCATCCGATTGATCCATCCACGGCAAAATCAACTTCTCATTACGTCTTTAGCTATAATGGATCAGGAAAATTGGTTGAAGTAATCAATAACCATTACCATACGGAAAAGAAACATCCACTAGCATCCATTGGCGTTTATAAATTAGTGATTGACTATCAAGGCGGGAAAGAAACGAGGCTTTTTTATGATATCAAAGGCAATAGAATCAGCAATGATCGAGCGGTGTACAAAGAAGTTTATACTTATGACAAAAACAAGTTTAAATCAAAGTTGGAATTTTTTGACTTGAATGATCTTCCCATGGAATCCAATTGGGCAATTGCCAGCTACGAATGGACACCCCAAAAAGACTTTGTCATTGAACGGCGATTCAACCTAAAGAAAGAAATGGTCAATGTTTCTCCTTATTTTGAATTTGGAATCACTGGGATTCAACTAGACGAAAAGGGTTTGCCTAAAGCACATTATAATTTAAATGAACAATTAGCCGTGACGAATAATTCGGTGGGTGTTGCTGCTTATCGTGACGTTTTTGACGCCAAAGGAAATCACATTACATACAGTTATTACAATGCTCAGGATAGCTTGACGCTCAATCAATGGAAATTTGCGGTCGGTCAAAAATCCTACGATGAATGGGGGAATAATATCTTGCTAGAACAGTTTGATACGCAAGGTAAATTAATCAGAAGCCGTCCGGTTTATAGCAATGCTAAAATTGAAACGAGTCCAGCGGCCACGGCACAAGATTCGGCGGAGATCAAAAAACAATCGCTAGGATATTTAAAAGCACTACAGCAATTGGATCCAGTATTGATGAATGAAGTGATGAACGATAGTCTCAACAAAGTGACGATTGGATATAACCGAGCGATAAAAAAAGAAATCGCCCGCGCTACGGCTAGAGATCAAATGATTGCTTTTGCCAAAGACTGGAATAAATCAAATACTAAATTCCCACCAGTGCCCAATAATCAATTAACGATATTAGGAATTTATGATCGAATTGCGTCGGTACAATTAGTTTCTGATAACTGGGTTGAATATTTGCACTTGATCAAATTAAACGAAAAGTGGGAAATTGTTAACTTGATCTGGCAACATAAGGATATCAATCGGTATCCAAAGTAATGCTCAAGAGGCTACTCGAATTTAGTCGCTTCAGCAATTAAATGATTCACTCAGATTAAAGTTAGACAAAAAGATCAATTCGTAAACATTTTTGGAGTTTTTAAACAACTTCGTTATTAAATTAAAATGATTCGCGATGAAATCAGAAACTTACGAAAAAATGAAGCAGGTCGTCACCACTATCTTAATTCAAATGCTTCCCGTAATGATTGGAGTCTATTTAGGTTTTGCGATGAATAATTTTGGTGAACACCAAAAATTGAAAAAGCAATCGAATACTTACAAAGAGATGTTAAAGAATGAAATTACAGAAAATCTAGCCTCCGTTGAGTATGTGAATACTTATCATATTCAACTGACTGAAAAATTTTCTGAAATCTTGCAGGCGGAAGATATTAAAGCAAAATTTGATAACATGGCACTTAATGGATTCAATGGATTTAAACCTGGATTTGTCAACAATAGCGCTTATAATACAGGGATACAAACGGGCATCATTCAAGAATTTGACTTGAAGTTAATTCAATCTCTAAATCGACTATATACCTTGCAAGGAAAATACAATCGTTTTAATGAAAACATGATTAATTCATTTTTATCAAATAAATTCCCCGAGACAAATAGTGAAATCAAAAGTCTCTTGATTTCTTCCTCAATGAGTATGGCAGACGTCTTGGTCTACGAAAAAGAACTGCGTTCGTTTTATCAGGAGATATTGAACGTACTTTAACCTACCGGATACCTTAAGCACTTTAAGTTTTCGATCAAATAAATAGCACGCATAGGAGAGAAAGCTATCCCAAAGTGGCTTTTCTCAAGCTAGATGTATTGCTAATATACTGAATTGGCTAACAAATTAATAAGCATAGAATTTTTTTTAAACCTTAAAGATGATATATTTGCGGCGAGTGAAGTTGTTTTTTTTATTGTAAATAACTTCTATAACATAACATAAAGACTTTAAAAAAAAATCATGGCAAAAGGTAAAAACTCAAAAAAAGCCGTCAAGAAAGAACCTACTAAAACGGCAAAAGAGAAAAAAGCAGAAAAGCGCTTGAAGAAAGGTAAATAGTTTTACAGTTTGCTGGAAAAACTAGGTGGATAAGATGTATTGCGTAACTCCCTTACGGGGAATTACGACACAAGATTCAGACCGTTTCATTTTATACCTTATAAGTATCAAGACAAATGAAATCACGGATTAACTTGCACCATCTTTTGAACAACTTCTTCCTTACTCAAAGCCTTCTTAAGCAATAGCTTAGGAAGGCTTTCGTGTCTCAATGCTACTCAAAACCTAGCACCAGTTAATGGCAATATCCTTTTGCCTTGCTACTTACCCTTGTTTAAAAATTAACTTAAGCTTTTATGCGCAGTGTTTCAAACAACGGCGATGAATTTTGCAAAAGCGTATGAAAACGGACGGAGATGCGCAGATACCTTCTATCTTCCTAGTTCACTATCTCGGATTTTATCGTAGGCGCTTTCGTAAGTCGTATACTTCGCGATGTAGGTTCCATCTCTTGAAAGAGAGAAATAAGCCTTTCTATTGCATGGTTTGAAATGCGTAACTTCCCATTTATGCACGATTTTAAATGGAGCTTCTTTGTTTTCTCTTTAATAATGTATAGCTAAGCTTAAGCAGTGATTGAAGCATCCAATTCCTGCATTCGCTTTGGCTACTATTGCGAAGCTAAAACTTAATCAAACGAATAAGCTAGGCCAAGGTTTAAATTGAATTGATGAATATTCAATTTAAGATCAGTGTCATCAAAATTAGCACCAGCTTGCCAAGTCCACTGCGGGTGAACTTTAATCGTCCAAGCAGTTGAAATGCGATAACCAACAAATGGATTTACCCGCAAACCAATACTGAATTTCTTAAACGGCGCCATCGCGTTGTTCGTGTCGAAGTCAATCACTGCTGCATCCTTACTTAAGGTCTTACCAGATTGTTTGGTCGTAAAATTAAGTATTCCACCAAGTGTAACACCATATACCAATTGCTGGCTAGTCTGCTGTAAACCAATTTCGATCGGAATGCTGAATTGTTGATATTGGTTGTAATGCACTACGGTTCGGGTAGCAATGCCATCAATAGTAATATCGCCATATTGACGATTCAAGGTATCCCCCGTAAAGCCATCTGTCCATGCTTTCAAGAGTTGATTTTCTTTATTAATTTGAATGGATTTTTGTTGTTTCGTTTCAAATTTAGACCAAAGTCGATGGTATTCAATCCCGGTGTTGAACAACCAACGATTTTTCCAAGACAAAGTAGTATTGAGTCCAAGGCTTATCCCTAATTCCCCCGTTTCCGCTTGTGCTTTCAGTTTAGCCAAATCGGGACTATTATCTGATTTATAATTGAAATTAATCAGGTTACTTCCTCCCCATACACCAATTTGCCAAGCAAATGATTTTTCCTTTTTAAGAGGATCGCTTTCGCGGTTTAATACTGGTAAAGGAACTTGTAAATCGGCATCAGATTTCACAAAACTAAGTAGCGTAGGAAGCGTTGATAGGCTCATTGACATTCGGTCAATAGCTTGTGGTGCAGGAGGATTTAAGTTTTCTACTGGTTGTTTTTCGGCTGCGACAGACTGCTTTTTAGTTGAGTTATTCTCTACTGGAAAAACGGTTGACCTTATTTCATTTGTACGAGTTGAGCGTACCTCTTTTTCAATAGTTGCTAAAGGTTTAACGGCACGACTTTCTTTCAGTGGCGCTTGGGTGAGTTCAGGAGTAGCATGAATCGTTTTAACGGATTCAGCTGTCGGCGCTGCCTTTTTAGCAGTTTTAGTTGGCAAATTTTGTTGTTCAGCTTCTTTGGATGAAAGGACAAGCGAATTTAATGCTTTTTGAGTATTCACATTTGCCTCAGCATTTGCCTCAGTATTTGCCTCAGCATTGGAATCAGTATTTGCATAATTACCTACGGTGTTTTCAACAATTTGCTGACTACTGGTGCTGAAATAGTAAGTTCCAATCAACGCTCCCGTTAGGAGGAGAAAGAAGAAAAGGAAGCGTCTTTTCTGCTGATTCTCCTTCGGTTGTGTTTGATCTAAATCTTCAGCGATGGCACCCCACAATCCTTCACTGTCAAAATCGCCATTTGACAATTCTTGCTGATTAAATCTTTTTTTGTATTCGTCTTCTATTTGACTCATTATTCTTAGTTTAGGAAATGGAGGAACGATTCGGTTGTGCCCGTAAATCAATTTTCTCGTAATTTTTTTTTAGCCAAGCTTTTGCCCTCGATAATCGTTTTCGCGACAGCGCTTCACTAATCCCCAGCATAACGGCAATCTCCTCATGTGCGTAGCCATCAACAACAAATAAATTGAAAACTTCAAAATAGCCTTCTGGCATTTTTTTAAGCGTAAGTAGTAAGTCGTCATCTGTCCAATTTTGCACGTTGGCTGGAAGTATTGGCGTTTCATGACTGGCAACAACAAATTCTTCTTTTGGGACACCGATTACTCTTTTGTTATAATTAAAAGCACTATTGATCGTTATTTTTGCGGCCCATTGCTTGAGCGGCGCTTTATCAAAATTATACTTATCTAGGCTTCGGAAAATCTTTACGAAGCTTTCCTGCAAGACATCCTTTATATAGGAAGTATCCCTAAGATATCGGTTGGCGATAGCTCGGAGATACGGCAAAAGCAACTCGTATAGTTGTTTTTGTGCTTTCCGGTCTTGCGCAATACAAGATTGTATCAAATCATAGTCTACTTCCATCTATACTTTTTACTTAGCATACTTTGTAAAAGTAGCCTGACACTTGATTCCATCGCTAAGTGTCAGGCTAAATTTAATTGTGTTTCTAAAGTGTAATGTCATGCGTAGCGGTACAACCGTTAACATCAGTTATCGTTACCGAGTAAGTGCCACTGCCTGGAGCGGTAATACTTGAAGTTGTTGCTCCCGTTGACCATAAGAAACTATACGGAGCAGTTCCTCCGGAATAGTTGCTAATCAATGTGAATGCCTGAGGGTTAGAAATCAAAACGACCAAGTCATTACAGGGAGCGGTATTGATTGTAATGCTATCCTCTACGACACAGCCACTCGCATCGGTAACCGTTACGGAATAGTTGCCATCCATCGTCGGTTCAACTGAAGAGGAGACTTCTCCCGTTGACCAAAGGTAAGCAAAGGGTTGAGTACCGCCAGTGGTGTTGGTCGTCAAAACACCAGCGGGATCCATTTCTATGGTAGTTGCTAAAGATTGGCATGGATCTATTGTCGATACTGAAAATTCATCGCCGGTGATACAACCATTCGCATCAGTGATCGTTACCTCATAAACGCCATTCATCGTTACGGTAATCGAAGGCGTATTTTCTCCCGTCGACCAAACATAAGCAAAAGGAGGAGTTCCGCCACTTGTATTGAGGATTAAACTCCCCAGCATATTACCTTCTTGTATTGTCGTAGTAAAAGATAGGCAAGGGTCTGAAAATGAAACTGTTATTTCTTCTTCGATCATGCAACTATCTACGTCGGTAATGGTCACGGAATAAAGACCGTCCGTTGCTACCGTAATATTGGCAGTTGTTTCTCCGGTCGACCAAAGATAGGTCAAGGGAGGAGTTGCGCCATTTACAGCCGTAAATAATGCGCCACTTCCGGGAGGCTGTTCCGCAATCGTTCCCGTAAGGTTACAAATCACAATCTGTGGATCTACATTTTCTTCTTCAATTTTATTGATATCGATATTTTCTTTTTCACAAGCAGTAAACATAAAGATGCCTAAGACTAAAAACAACGAGAGGGAGAAAAATTTAAATTTCATGATATTTATGATTTAGATTCCCAAAAGCATTCTTCTGGAATATTTTTTTTAAAATTAAAACAATTTCTTGGTACTTACTTAGTACTTAAGTAGCGTAGGATTCGAATCGCATTCATACATAATACACCTAGCGGGGCGTATTTGTGACACTTCGGGATGATTTTTTTTTGTTTTGTTCTGTTAACTACTTAGCGAAAGAATTTTGATATATTTCTTACCTTAGACCTCAGAAAGATTGACCATCGAAAACAAGTTACAGTATGCAGGAAGAAGAAGTAATCCGAAAAGAAGCAAGCTATTTCTTTAATCGACGCTTGAATTTTTCCACGGATATTCGAGCCATCGAACAATTCAAGCGATTGAAAGAACGGTTGCAGGATTTTTATGCGCCGGAATTTAAGGCGATTTTCCTCGATCAGGTTGAGAGGCTGGTAGTGGAACGATACGAGGCGCACAAAGCCAGTAAGCATCATGGACATTTTGATCCGGATTGTTTGCAAGACAATTACGCCGAAGAATTACTTTTTTACCTCAAACAGGAATTGAATACCTTACCCGCCTTGGCTAGACAAAAAGTTTCCGGTAAATCAAATGAAAGTAGAGATAGCGTGTTTGTCAGTTATAGTGCTACGGATAAAGCATACTTAGCAGAAATCAAAAAGCACTTCAAGCCATTCGAAAATCAGATTAATTTTTGGGACAACAATAAGATACTTCCGGGACAGAACTGGAAAGCTGAAATTCAGGCTGCAATCAGCAAAACAAAGGTCATTATCTTATTGCTAAGTGCTGATTTTTTAGCCTCAGATTTTATTATTTCCGACGAATTACCCGCCTTGTTAAAAGCAGCTGAAAAGGATGGCGCTGTAATTCTATCCGTTATCCTCAGACCTTGCTTATTCGAAGTCGTTGATGAACTAAAACGATTTCAAACGATGAATCCCGCCAATATTCCCGTGCTGAAAATGGATCCGATCGAAAGGGAAGAATTGTACGTGAACCTCGTTCGCCAAACCAAAAGAATTCTCAGGGAAGGAATTTAGATAGCGAACCAGCTATACTTCCACAGCTAAGCTATGCTAACGATATGAATAAAATACTACTTACCGCTCTAGTGCTAGTGCTATTTGCTTGCCATGCTAAGTTTAAGCACTACAACGAAGCCTCACACTTCGTATCGAGCAATAACGAAGGCTTAATCATTATAAAAGAGAACCAAAAGTACGGCGTTATCAATGCGAAAAAAAGACTATATCTGCCGCTTATTTATGATTATCTATTCTGGAATCAAGCTGCTGAATTATACACCGCTGTGATTGAAAATGAAATAGTATTCGTCAATCTTAAAAATGAAATTATTAATTTAGCGGATACGGAATTAGACTTCTCGGAAGGCCTGGCAGGAATCCTTTGATCTAGCATCGAATACTTTTAAAATAGATTTTGAGTACAATAATGCTAAAAAACACTGGGATATTATTAACAACTCAGGAGCTTGGTTGAATGGAATTATATTCAAACTATATACCGATTTATGCGAGGAAGAATATATTGCGTATGGCAATTATTTTATGGTGGGAGAAGGACAAGGTGGTTATGCGATGTTTTTGTCTTACGAAGCTGAAGCATATTTAAGAACCTTATGGGATTTTCCAAAACTCAATCAACAGGGGAAAATGATGACGATGAAAGACTACGGGAAAAGTTACGAATAGTAAGTAAAATCAAGATATAATATAAAA
>CALFBG010000153.1 GCA_937951685.1 uncultured Saprospiraceae bacterium
ATCGAGCCTTTTTATTGATGTTGCTGGTAAATCCATTCAGCAGACTTCGCATTCTCTATTCCAGCGCGGAGGCGATGGCAATGATATTAACCATATCCACCGAAACGAAGCTATTGCTAAGAGAGTCGATCAAGGGCTGACCTAAACCTAAGCCAACGTAGTAGTTATGCTTCCAGTTAGCCTGCTGAAATCGCTCTAAGCCTCTATTCACGTAAATTCTACCATTGGCGGTTTTCATATAAGGATCTTTCGCTTTCAACCATTTGATGGCATTGCCTCCTTTTCCTTCACCGAAGCTAATGGCGTAATTATAATTTGTTTTGTTACTCGCATAACTCCGGTAAATGCTATCTATTTTAAAATAAAAGTCAAGATCTCCGATTTGGTAAGCTTTATTTTTGAAGAAAGTCTTATTTTGTCCTTGGTTATAAATAAGTTGCTCTTGGTTAACCTTCATACTTACATATCCCAATTTTGTACCATCCGATTCTATGTCCCAATTGTCCCAATCACTCGTATTACGAGTTGCTTGTAACGCTTTCATTGTATTGATCGGAATAGCGGCAGTAGAATCTATCGGAATTTCAGCTTCTCCAACAAATACGCCATCTTGATTGGTAATGGTATACGTACTCAGACCATTTTTATTTAGAAAATATTTGGTATGCTTGGTGATTGGAGACGTTGCTTCCGCGTCGAGTTTGATAATGTAGGCGAAAATACCGCCAAATATTGCCGTCAACAATACGATAATTACACCTTTTACATTGATCATCCCGAAAAGGGCGGCTTCTCCTTCGGAAGCAATGACATCTTTTCTGAATTGCGGACTAAAGATGAAGGCCAGCATGATGGCGACTAGAATAGTTCCAATTACGACAAGGCCGATGGTGTTATTCATGATTTGAGGTTTTGTAAAAAACTGGGGCTAAGCATTTAAATACCGTCTCAAAATAACACTGTTATCAATAAAAACAAACTTAACTAGCACAAAAAGCGAGGGTTTTCCATTAATCCCCCTAGTCGTCAACTACTTTTTCAAATAGATCTGTAATTACCGTTTGCAAAGAATCCGGTGTTACCGCTCTAAAATGATTGATTAAATCCTGCGTCGTTGCGTACCGTTCTGGTTGGTTTGGATTGTTAAAAGATTGCCACTCGTGCAGAAAATTTTGTAGGGCTACATTCACTTTTGCTGCTCCTATGGATTCCTGTAAAGCGTACAGCTGAATCGCTCCTCTAGCGTAATAAATATGTTCTTCGTTGCCCACTAAAGCTAAGGGCAATTCCGTTTCCACCTGACGTCGTTTTCCTTCCAAATAATTTTCCGCTTGCATTTCTAAAAACTGTTGAACTTGCGCTACCCCGTAGTATTCCTGCAAAACCATCATCGCTGAATATTGCGCCAAACTTTCTAAGATCATTTTCCGACCTTGTACCATTGCTGCTTCGAGTTGTATGCCCCACCATTGATGTGCTACTTCGTGTGCAACGATAAACGCAACCATATCGACTTTGTCTGTTGCTTTTATATTTAAAATAAACCCAAGCGACTCTGAGTACGGGATCGCATTCGGAAAGGATTGTGCAAATTTTCGATAGCGGGGAAATTCCATAATTCGCAGTTGTTGGTATGGATAAGGACTAAAATTACTGCTGTAATAATCTAAGGAATTTTTCATTGCTTGCAGCATACGATCCACGTTGTAATCGTGGCTTTGATGGTAGTCAATTGTTAACTCTACGGAGTCGGTAATGGCGTTTCCCTTCGGAAGATGGCGCGCTGTAAGCTGTTCGTATTCCGCAGATACAATCGAATAAAAATGAATGATTTTTTGTTCTGTTTTATAATGAAAATAATTTCTTTCCTCGTCGGACCATTCCTTAATTAATACGCCGGAACTAATCGCCCTTTGTGGCGCTTCCGTACTGATAAGCATTTCTAAATTGATGCCCGTAGCATCACTTCCCGCTCGGGATTGAAGTAGAGCTGCGGGATTGGTACGCAGCGCCAAAGAAGCTCGTGGAGCTAAACCAAAACTTTCGCGCTCTGCGGCGGCTTTCAATTCGTACTTTCTTTCGTAGCCAAAACTAGGAAGCTGATCATTATCGAAAAAAGTACCATTGTAAAGGATATCGGTATCGGTATTGTCGTTTTCAAAACCAAGTGGTGGATAAGATTGTTTAAAACTTAGGCGCATCGTATCCTCTGGCAGCAAAGGCTCCTGCAATTGGTAAATAGTGTAATGAAACTTTTCGAAACGGCGATCCGGTAATACGTTCCGATCAAATTGAACTTCGTCTAATTTGATGTGCGTAGCGATTCGCTTTTGCAAATGAATTTCTGTAATGACTATTTGGCTTGTATTCTTGAGTCGATAATGTCCCTGAATTTCGTAAGCTCTTTGGGAGGGAAATAATGCTACGGTGAGCTTTACGTCTGTAATCTTCGGTTGTGGTAAAGATTCATATTTTTTTAACGATGTTTCATAGGCAAGCCTGTAAGTTAATTTATCCCTTGTGGTCCAATATTCGTTTAATATATTGACATTGTAAAAAAGGTAAGTACCAATCGCAATAAACAAAGCGAAGGTAAACCCAGAGAATATTTTTACGGGCTTTCCAAGTTCCTTGATTCCTTGCTGCCATCGTTTTTTCAAACTTTGCGCCAAGCCGCCGCCATTGACAATCGCCGCAAAGACTAAACATAAAAGTCCAAAACAAAACCAGTAGAGTTTTGTCCACAGAAAGGGAATTAAAAAATGACCATAGCCATTCATCTCCGAATAAGGAGCTAAAGCCTTGCCACCAAAATTGAGGAGTAAGTGCTCTACTCCCAATAAACCCATAGCGAGATTAAGGACGAAGAAAATTAAAATCGCCAGTACAGCCAGATACTTGGCCTGCAAAAGCGCTTGGAAAAAAATAGCCAGCATCGTATACAAAACTAAGTATGGAAAGATTTCCAAAAAAAAGCCACCAAAATAAACAAGCAATTCAAAATGATAATAGCCTTGTAATAATTGAAAAAGAACACCGCTTGCTATCAGGGTCAAGATTAAAACAATATAGATCAGCAATAAGCCCAAAAATTTCCCCAATAGATTGATCAAACTATTCGTGGGACAAGCATCATAAATATAATGTAGCCCGACGGTTCTTTCCTTCCACATTATTTCCGCCGTATAAAAGACAAGAATAATGATGAAAAAATAAATCGACATTTCCTGTAGTTCCTCCACGATTAAGTAACTCGTAGGATAACTATCTACCCCGTGCGCCGTACCTAGGTTGACCGAATTAATAATGATAATCAACAACCCACAAAATGCAATCGCCCAAAATGAAGTTTGCTTGAGGATCGCCTGAGCATGAAACCAAGTATTGAAAGCTAGTTGCACAATGGTGGCGTGCCATCCAAAAGCGAGTGTCATCGGTTGGGCAGTTTGAAAAAAAGTGGCGTTTGGGGTTTTAAATATTGAGGAAACTTTGATCTTCCGCTTCGCTCCTTTTTCGGAGATAGGCTCCATTTTAAATTGACGGTACCCAATAGCTAAAACGAGTATTCCAAGTGAAATCCAAAATAGTTTATTCAGCAACATAACGCCCGAGTAAGGAATCAGCAAATTGTTCCGCTCCACTACACTCCAATCCTTACTCAATAAGCTTAAGGTCGTCAACGAAAAAGGATCAAAAATGGCTTGGAGTGTTTCATTGGAAATGGCTTTGGTGAGTAAGAACAGTACGAAGAGGACAATGCCTTGGGTATAGACGACCATCCGGTTCTTAGTCAGGGCTCCCGTAACGAAAAACAACGCCGCACCAAAGAATAAAATGGGCAGACCTACCCAAATAAATGCTTGTACATAGTTCCATAACTGAAAGCTTAAGTATTCGGAAGGCGCGATCCAAGGTAAATGCTCGCCGAGCATCATTCCCAACAAAACACCACTAAAAATAAAAAGTAAACCGACAAACGATCCGAGAAATCGACCGAAGAAAAAATCGCTTTTCGGGATTGGATTCGCGTACAGCAACGATACCGTTTCGTATTGAAAATCTCGCAAGATAGAAAACCCCATTAGCATAGAAACGATTAACATAGAAAGCCCTGTAATCGCAGCCATGGTTTTCGCAATTACCAACGGCGCATTTTTTTTGACTAACCCCAATTCAACGCCTTGAAAAATAAATTCTACGCCAAACATTGCAAAGCAAAAAAGAAAAAGGAAAAACAAATAATTCGCTGGTTCTTGAAGTCGATATTTGAGTTCAAACTTAAAAATTTCGTACCACATATTTTTGTATTTAAGTATTTTTAAGCCTGATTAATTTGTGCTAAATAGCTATCTGCTAAGTTCGCGGCAACGGGTACAAAACCATTCCTTGGATGTTCCGCACTTAGCACACGAATGATCGGTTCGCCCAAGAATAATCGCTCGTGGATGACTTGATAGTTGAGGTGATATTGCTCCCGTTCAGCTTTCTTAATCTTTTTTTCGTATAACTGCCCCTTGAGTTTTTCCATCAAGGCTAAGGGATTGCCTTGCACGAGCACTCGTCCCTGATAAAGGATTGCCATTCCGGCACACAAGGCTTGAATGTCTGCTACAATGTGAGTAGATAAAATCACAATGGACCGTTCCCCCACTTCACTGAGCAGGTTAAAAAAACGATTGCGTTCTACTGGATCTAAGCCCGCCGTGGGTTCATCGACGATGAGGAGTTTGGGTTCATTGAGCAAGGCTTGGGCAATACCAAATCGTTGTTTCATGCCACCAGAAAAACTAGCCAAACTTTGTTGGCGGACTTCGTATAAGTTGACCCGCTGCAAGAGGAAATCGATACGAGCTTGGCGTTCCTTCCGCTTAGCAAGCCCTTTGAGGATGGCAAGGTGATGCATCAGCGTTTCGAGCGATATTTTTGGGTAGACGCCAAATTGTTGTGGGAGATAGCCTAGTCGTTTTCGGAGTGCTAATTTTTGAGTCAAGGCATTAATTTCCCCCAACTGAATAGTTCCTCCGTCTGGTTCCTGCAAGGTCGCAAGGATACGCATCAAAGTTGACTTTCCCGCGCCATTTGGACCGAGTAAACCAAATACGCCACAGGGGATTTTTAGAGAAATATTCGTTAAGGCAGCAATGCCATTCCCATAAGTTTTAGATACCTTGGTAAGGATTAATTTTTCCATTTTCACTTGATTTTAGTCGTAATGTAAAAAGGAATTTAGGGAGATGTACTGGGTGGGGATCAACGTAACGAATGTAGGGATAGACAAGCGCTATACAGGTTTTTGTGCCTTTCCTCCTTGAGAAAAAGGATTTCGTCCCTACCAACTGGATATCTATCCCAGTTTTTAGAGATATCGTAAAAATATGGCTAATTTTAGCAGATGCGCTTACGCTTACTATCTAGCTTACTATCTAAACGACTTCCTACTTGGTTCGTACCGGCTTTCTTTTTTGGCGGAACCTTACTGCTCGTTATCTTCAATGATGCCTTGGGCGACGACGATTCGTTTATTGTTTTTGGCTTATTCTTTTTTTTGATTATGGGGCTGGCTTTCCTGCGATGGATTTTCCAGCAGATACGATTAATTTTAAATTTAAAAAAAGAAAAAAAGCAAACGGAATTGCTACATTTAAAAAGTCAGGTCAATCCTCATTTTTTCTTCAACACCTTGAATAATCTTTATGGTTTAGTGGGACAAGACACGGAAAAAGCACAGGAGCTAATTCTGAAGTTATCCGAGATGATGCGCTATAGTATCTACGAGGGACAAAATGATTGGGTGCCCTTGGCGGAAGAAATTGTTTACTTGAACAACTACCTCGAGTTGCACCGAATGCGGTATCACAAAACGATTGAGCTACAATTTAATATTTCAGTAGAAGACGAGCAGGTAAAAGTAATGCCTTTACTTTTTATTATTTTATTAGAAAATGCTTTTAAACACGGCGTAGAAAATCTGCGGAAAGATGCTTACGTCCACTTGAAATTACACGCGACAAAAAAGCGGATTGATTTTGAAATTGAGAACAACTTTGACCCTTCCGAATTGCAACCGAGTCAAGGCATTGGCTTAGAGAATTTAAAGCGCAGACTCGATTTAGTTTATCCCAACAAACATCAATTCCATACCGACTTGACCGACAAAATTTTCCGTGCAAAACTAAGCTTACAGTTATGACTCACAAATACATCATCATAGATGACGAATACATCGCGCACGACGTCATCAAAAAATACTGCGACCGTCTCCCCCACTTGCAGCTGGTGCAAAATTGCTACGATGCCATTGAAGCCATTGCTTACCTCAATGATCATGCGGTAGATTTAATATTTTTAGATTTAAATTTGCCCAAACTCAAAGGCTTTGACTTTTTAAAAACCTTAGCGTATCCACCTAAAGTTATCGTGACTACAGCTTACCAAGAATACGCCTTGGAAGGCTACGAACTCAACATCGTTGATTATCTGCTCAAGCCATTTTCTTTTGAGCGTTTTTTAAAGGCGATTAACAAAGCTTTCGAAGTCCCCAAAGCCGCACCGACGAACATTCTTCTACCGACCGCTATTATTACTCCGGACAATCGTATTTTCTTTAATTCCCATAAAAAACGTATTCAGGTATCGTTGGATGAAATTTTGTACTTAGAAGCCTCCGGCAATTACACTAAAATCATACTCCCTACGGAAACCATTACCCTCCGCGAAAAACTTTCCACCATTCTACAGCAGTTACCCGCTTCAGATTTTCGCCAAGTGCATCGATCCTTCATCGTAGCGATTCGCCACATTAGAACGATCGCTGCGCACCAGATTTGTATTGCGCAAGTTGTGATACCGATTGGGAAATTGTATCGGAAGAATGTGGCGGATATTTTGGGATAGCGCGAAGCTCCTTACTCGCCAAACGGTCGCCCATCTTTCCGAATATTCAACAAACCTGTCATGCAATTTTCCATATTCCCTACGAGCAAAACAAATTCTTGCGGTACTTTTACGCCGTTGGCATATTGTGCAGGTTTCCAGCAAGGCATACTGCGAATGGCTTCCAAAAGCAATTGATCCCGCGCTTCGTTTTTGGAATTTTGGTATTCCGCTCCGAAGAGATGCGCGTTAATGATTTCTCCTTCTTCACCTATCGTAAATTTCACGGTCGTCAAATCGTATTTAATATAACTGGCCCTAGCGATTTGACGGATGGCTTTCTCTTTTAAGTATTTTCTCAGGGCTGGTTTTCCTCCTAGAAACTGTGCTTCGCGTGCAGGTTCTACCGTAAACACGAAATTGATTTCTTTAGGATCATTGTGCTTCAAGGTGTTTTTGGGAATATACTTTACCAATACAGAAATTTCCGTTCCTACATCAGCCGAGTTTAAAAGCACTTTTTGTTGTTGGCTTAGCGTATCGTTTTTACTCAACGCTTTCATCATCTTCCCTTTACGACTCGCCATTATTTCAACCGAAAGATACGAATTCACCCAAGTTCGCTCGTAACGCGGATTAATATCAGACAGCCTGATTGCGCTGTTTAACTTATCCTTGGTAATCAAAATATAAGGATAGATTCTATTCACCGAGAAAGTTAATTCCTTCGTCTCCTCCTTCTGCGAAAAGCACAAAAAAGATAAAGCTAAGAAGAAGAAGAAAAAGCAGCATACATGCTTTGGATAAGTCATTTTTATAATTTTTATGGTAATGATATTTTTACTTTTAATCAGCATTATTCTGCGCCCCGACTCAACTTCCCTTACTTCCGAGGATAGATAAAGGTTCCGTTCAAAAAATAAATCTAAGCACTAAGATAAGTAGAACGTCTTTTAAAAGATTTAACCAGTGTAAATTAATGTAAATTGAAGGTAAAGCAGGGTAAAAACATTGCAATTCGCCTCAAATTCGAGTAAATTTACCACATGATGCGTAGATACCTAAAAATGAGTTGTGTCCTTTTATTAATTGTTTTTTGCTTAACTCCAAGCCACTCGACTCCACCTGAAATTACCACGAGCCGTACACAAGCCGCCCTGCGTAAAGTAGGTCATCAAGTATTGTTGCTGGCGGGAGATTCTACTTCTCGGGTTTTGAGCGTAGAGGAAGCTGGTGATTGTTACCTCATTAAATTTGAGAAAGCTTTTGATTTTGATCCAGCTAATTTGGTGATTAGTATGAATCAAGTACTCAAGGCAGATAGCATTGCACAGCGCTACTTGGTGGAAGTGACGGATGTGACTAGCGGGCAACTCGTATATAGTTACGAGAAAAAACTTAATACGAGCCTCTCGGAGATTCCCTGCGGAGGAAGAGTTTTACCCGAAACGGCTTATCAAATTTCATTTACCAATCTGGATGGTCAACAATTAGGGTTTGCGGAAACGCCTTTTGCCTTGAATGCGACTAGCCACACACCGCCAGTAAGCGATACTTATCTATATTTCTTGTTGTTGATTCCTATTTTACTTTTGGGGTTTTGGTTCTTTTTTAAAAATAAAAAGACAACGGACGCTGCCCAACTCAAGACTAATCCAGAACTGATTCCAATTGGTGCTTTTATATTTGACAAAAGAAATATGGTCCTTTCGCATCAAGGGGAAACGATTGATCTCACCAGTAAGGAAGCTGACTTGCTTTATCTTTTATACTCTGCGGCGAATGTCACGCTGGAACGGGAGAATATGTTGAAGGAAGTTTGGGGTAGCGAGGGAGATTATGTCGGTAGAACTTTAGATGTTTTTATTTCTAAATTGCGTAAGAAATTAGCCGCAGATACAAACTTGAAGATTATCAATATTCGAGGAATTGGTTACCGTTTTGTTATGAATTAATGGCTGAATTATGATTATTCTCAATAATTGAGCTTTTCTACTAGCAAACCATAATATTCCAAGCAAAGATTTAACTTTACTTATCTTGATTTGGATAACTCTAATTCCTTACGTTATCAAAAATTTAATGCTTAATGACTGAGGCTTCTTCTACCGTGAGTTCATCCGTATCTTTCAAAAGATAATATCCTATTAGTCCAGAGGAACCAAAAACAATAATGGTAAAAATGACAGAAATTATAATGTTGATCATCGTCTTTTCTTTTACTATTGGATCGGGAAAATACTCAGGGTATAGCGTTCCTACAAGCGAGAAAAAACTAATTGCGGCATGAATAAGAATAATAGGATAAATATTTTTGGTCTTTAAAAGTACCGCACCAAATAAGGCTCCTAAACAAGTAGCTGCGAAAATTTGAGAAACTACGCCAGAAATAGAAATATAGCTT
>CALFBG010000154.1 GCA_937951685.1 uncultured Saprospiraceae bacterium
TCATGAGTAAAGCCGTAACGGTCATTGGTCCCACTCCTCCAGGAACGGGTGTAATAAAACTGCATTTCGGTGCCACTTCGTCGTATTTTACATCTCCTTTGAGTCGGTAGCCCCGTTTTGCTGTATCATCGTCTACTCGATTGATACCTACGTCAATCACTACGGCGCCTTCTTTAACCATATCGGCCGTGATAAATTCAGGTTTACCGAGTGCTACGATGAGAATATCAGCCGCCGCGGTATGTTTTTCTAAATCTTTGGTGCGACTATGACAGAGTTGAACCGTAGCATTTCCGGGTGCCGCTTTGCGCGATAATAAAATGCTAATGGGCGTACCAACGATATTACTTCTTCCGAGTACAACGCAATCTTTGCCTTCCACTTCGATGTTGTAACGATCCAACATTTGCAAAATGCCAAAAGGCGTAGCGGGCAAATAGCAAGGCATTCCTTGTGCCATCCGACCAAAGTTCATTGGGTGAAAACCGTCGACGTCTTTTTTAGGATTAATGGCAAGGGTTACTTTTTCTTCGTTGATGTGTTTGGGTAAAGGTAATTGCACGATGAAACCATCTACCTCCTCATCTTGATTGAGTTTTTCAATAATTACTAATAAATCGGCTTCCGAAAGCGTAGCTTCTTTTCGAATCATCGTTGATTTAAAACCAACTTGCTCGCAAGAACGTACTTTATTCCGCACGTAAGCTTGGCTCGCAGGATCTTCGCCAACTAAAACGGCAACTAAATGGGGCGTTTTTCCACCAGCTGCTTTAATTTGACTTACTTCCGCTGCAATTTCGGTTTTAATGGTTTTGGCTAGTAGTTTACCGTCGATGATTTCCATTAGGCGTTTTCTTTAAGTGAGGTTTAAATTAATCTGCTTGAGTGGGACAAAGATAAGATTTAATTTTTTTTCAAAGCCGGATTTAGCTGGTAAGCTTTATTTAAATAGCCTTGTCCCTTTTGTGGGTCTCCTTTATCGCGATAACACATTCCTAAGTAATAATTGATGGTAGCATCATTTGGCGCTAAGGCTAAAGCAGCTTGGAATTGTTCAATGGCTTGATCAAAACGTTTGGTTTGTGCAAATACGCTCCCTAAATTTCGGCGGGCATCCAGAAAGCGAGGATCGAGGGCGACTGCTTTTTTGTAAACTTCTTCCGCTTTCGCCAATTGCCCTTGGTTGAAATAAATAATTCCCATATTGGAGAATACTTTCGCATTATTGGGCTTGAGGGAGATTGATTTTTCATAATTCCGCATGGCATTCCCTAAGTCATTTTTACGAAAATATGCTAGACCTAATTGTCCGTATGCATCGTGATAATCGGGATAAATCGCAATTGCTTTTTCAAATTGTTGAAAAGCAGCGTCAAACCATGCTTGCTTGGCTTCCGCTTCCTTTACGACCAATCCTTTTTTTACCTGTTCTAAGCCAAGGTGGTAATTTAGCTTGGCGCAATTAGGTGCTGTGATAATATCGGTGGCGTACAAATCGTAGCTTGACTTCCATGCTTGGTTGCGTTGTAGCGTTTTGAAACTGTAGCAAAGTAAAATGACCAAACTCAAGAGTAATGGCATTTGGTGTTGCTTCGCAAACTGGGAAAAAGGAACTAAGTTTTGATCCAAGTCCACCTTAAACAGTTTTAAAATACCATAAGCCAGTGCGATCGAAAAGCCAAGGCTGGCAACGTATAAAAAACGTTCACCGTAAGCGGTTCCAATGGTAAAGACCAGATTGGTATATACGGAGAAACTAATTCCAAAAAATAAAATACAAAAAGACCAAATACTTTTTGCCGCAAATTGTCGAATCGCAAAGTATGCTAAAGCTCCTACGAAGACCAGACTTAGCAACACCAGCCCATTCCCCCAGCTACTAATCGGAATTTGATGATAGCCCAAATCAGAGTGAAGTTGCCACGGAAAAATCAGCGTTAGAAAATATTTACCCAACATCATAAAAGTCGAGGCTAGTTTGAGGCTCAAATTTGGCGCACCAACCAAAAAATTATCTAAAATAGAAACCTTCGCCCCACCACCAAGCCAACCGCCTAAAACCTGAAAGCGAATCGCCAAAAAAACAACAGTTGGAATCAAATACAAACTACTCAGCCTCGCAATACGTGCGCCGCTCATGGAACGAAAAAAGTATAATAATAACGGAAAAACGAGTAACAAAGTTACCCCATTTTCTTTGGAAAAAATAGCCAAGGTATAAGCCAGTAAAGCGCCTAGCATCCAAGCTTTGTTATGCGTTTCCAAGTATTTCCACAAGCTATAAAATGCTGCTATGGCAAAAAAGAAAAGTAGCATTTCATCCCTACTTTTAATATTAGCCACGACTTCCGTATGCACGGGATGCGCTAGGAAGAATAAGGTACTCAATACCGCCAAAATCGGATTCCGCCGATTAAACAACTTGATCAGGGTCAGACATAGTAAAATGCCTGTTAGTCCGTACAATAAAATGTTCCCGAAGTGATGAATATGCGGATTATCAGGCGAGAGTTCCCATTCGATGGCAAACATAATAAGCGAGACTGGTCGGTACAGAACCGCCGAACTATTCCAATAACCAAATCGGTAGTGTTCTGTTAAATGGGTAACAATACCTCCAAAACCTTTTTGCGTAACGTAATTATCACTAATTGCAGAGGCATCGTCTAAGGCAAAATCGTGGGTATAAGTATTTACATACAGGAGTGCTCCAAATAGACCAACTACTAGGGCTAGCAACAGTACGGAACGTTGCTTACCGGAGGAATCATTTGTTTGAACAGTTTGCCGCTTTTTGGTAGACTGTTTTTTTGCTTTCATATTATATCGAAACCTTTAGGGAGGTTTCTTGGGGCGCTTCGCTTAAAATAAAAAATGATGTAGGAAACAAACGATATTCATTGGTTCTCGTGCATAAGTTTTGACTTGGTTCAGCACTTAGCAAAACTTACATTACAAAACATTTTTATTATAGCGAAAGAAGGAGCTAAAATTAAAAGGAAGATACCCGTTTGCTCGACGCAAATATAATAATTTAGCCAAATTTTCAAAATTCATTCCGCAGAGAATACTGTAGTTTTAAGACATTTTACGCTATTTTGTGTAAAATTTAATCTTCCGTTAATTGTTGCAGTTGTTTAAAGCATTTTTTACTATTGAAAAAACTACCTAGACCTATTTATTTCCTGTTGCGTAGCTACTTACTGGGCATGCTTTGCTTTTCTATTTTTAGAATCCTGCTTTGTTTATCCAACTTAGAAGCGGTCCAAAACTTACCCGACGCGGAACAATTTTCCTTGCTGAGCAAAGCCTTTTTCATGGGCTTGCGCTTTGATACGGTAATCTCGGGTTACCTTTTGATTTTACCTGCGGTACTACTCAGCATTTTTTCGGTGATGAAAAAAGATAGCGCCCTACTCTATCGCTTACTCGCTTACTTTTTGGCAGTCTTATATATGATTGCCTTTGTCCTTTGTTCGATTGATGTTCCTTTTTTCAATCAATTCTTTTCTCGCTTAACGGTGGCGGCACTCAACTGGGCAGATACGTCAGGTTTTATTTTAAAAATGGTCTTGCAAGAGTTTAGCTATTGGTGGATTTGCATTCCAGGCTTTTTACTTTTATTCTTTTTTTGGTGGCGCTTACGCAAAATTTATGAAGAGACAATCGCCTTGCCCCGCCGCTATGCTTGGCCGATACTTTTGGGTAGTTCACTCGTTGTGCTGCTCTTGTTGGGCATGGGGATTCGCGGTAGACTTGAGATTAAATCCCCCATCCGAGTGGGCACAGCGTATTTTTCGAATTATGCCTTTCCAAATCAACTAGGCCTCAATCCCGTTTTTACATTTATACGGAGTTATCTCAATGCACAAAAATCAGAGAACCAAAGCATTCAATTGATGGATAATCAAGCTGCGATTGCGGCGGTTCAACAGTATTTACAGATTCCGACACAAGCTAATTTTCGTTCGCCCATTGCTCGCCAAGTCCTTAGCGATAGCGTGGCACAAAAGCACAACGTTGTCATTGTCATGATGGAAAGTATGAGTGCAGCGAAGATGGGACGCTACGGCAATCCGAATCAACTAACGCCCTTTTTGGATAGTTTAGCAACGCAGGCATATACTTTTGATAATATCTATACTGCCGGTATTCACACCTTCAATGGTATTTATTCCACGCTGTTTTCTTATCCCGCTTTACGCAAACAACATCCGATGAAAGGAGTAGAAATGCTCCAATACCACGGGATTGCTTCTGTCTTGAAGCAACACGATTATCAGACTATTTTTTTTACCACCCACGACGAGCAATTTGACAACGTTGGTGGGTTTTTGAGTGCAAATGACTTTGAGCAAATCATTTCTGCCAAAGATTATCCTGCGGATAAAATTAAAAGCACCTTAGGCGTTCCCGATGATTATTTATTTGAATTTGCAGTACCGAAACTCAATACCTTGCACGCTAAAGAAAAACCTTTTTTGGCTGCTTTTATGACGACGAGTGATCACGGACCGTACATCGTTCCGCCTTATTTTAAAGGAAAACAAAGCGATATTAGAAAAGAAATTGTGGAATATGCGGATTGGTCGATCCGGAAATTCCTACGTTTGGCGCAAGCGCAGGAATGGTTTGACAATACGATTTTTGTTTTCGTGGCGGATCATGGAACTTCTATGCAAAACAAGTACGATTTACCACTGAATTATCACCATAGTCCACTGATTTTCTACGCGCCTAAATTATTTCCTACCAACAAGGGCTTTCAACAAGTCGGTGGTCAAATTGATATTTTTCCTAGTGTGATGGGCTTGTTACAATTGCCCTACATCAACAATACCCTCGGCATAGATTTGTTTAAAGAAGAACGACCATTTATTTACTTTAGTGCCGACAATAAGTATGGCATTTTAGACCAAGAGCATTTTTTGGTAGTTCGAGAAAGTGGCGGCAATGCTTTGTATAAATATCGACAAGGAGATGCGCAGAATTATTTGGACAGTTTACCACAACTCGTAGATAGTATGCACCATTACGGCAAAGCGATGTTTCAAACGACACAGTGGATGATTGATAAAAAACTGGTGGGCAAAACGGATAAGTTAGAGTAAACCTTTTTAATAAAAGTACTCAACGCAAAAGAGTGCTGCAAAGTAGTTTGCTAAGTTTGAGCAAGCACTTTGCAACGTAGTGGAGAAAGTAAAAGTTTATACGAATTCATTTTCGATATAATCCCGCGTATCTGTTTGATCGTAAAAATCTGTGGTCACTCGCTTTTCGAAAATAATTTTGGTATGAATCCTTCCTTTGTACCACATGGCGGCGTGATCTTGCAAAACCTGCACCAATCTCCAGCCATCTGCTGCGTATTCTTCGATAACATCTTCCACCTTGGACGCTGGCTTTCCGGTCCACATACTATGCTTGATCATTACAATTTTATAGGTATACATAACTGGAGATTTTGGTGTTTAGATAATGGACTTAAGGATCCTTATTATGTTCTCATTTAGTTAATACTATAATATTTGTTATTAACAAATCCTGATATTATTAAGTTGACAAAAAAATCGCTTTTTGGCAAAAATACACGAAGAATGACGTTGAAATCTCGACCAAAGATACTTTCTTCACTCGCTTAAATACCATTTTTAAACCTAGGCAAATCCGCTTTGTACAAATAGTGATACAGGTTATACAAAAACATAAAATCAATGCCTGTCCATTCCATGTGAATGCCGTAAGGATTCCCATCCTTATGATTCGAATGCCACCAGCGATCCGAAGATTTCCAACCATCGGGCGCTTTGCAGTCGGGTGTTCCATAGCAAGGACCACTCCAGGGAGCTGCGTTAATCATGGCATCTAAATCTGTTTTCTTAATACGCTTGTCCAAGGCTTTTTTATTAAAAACGGAATAAGCCAAAGCGTAGACAATCTTATCTGACTTGAGGGAACGTTTTGCAATTTTTCGGGGCGACCAATTTCCGGTCATAATAATGGCTTCAAAAATCATGTGATGATTACGTTCCGCTTGCATATTAAACGCCCAGCCAAAAGAACTCGATAAAATTCTACCGATATTTTTCGAAGAGCCTTTTTGATAGGTTTTCAGGTATTTCTTTTCGGTAATGCGATCGGCCGCTTTTGCGATAAGGTAATTAAATGCTCGAAGATCGCCGCCCCATTCGTTGGGCACTTTTTCTCCATTCGGTCCGATTACGCGCCATTTATTATTGCGCATGTACGAAACCATTACGTGCGTATAATAGCTGGCTAAATCCCCGAATTTTTCTCGTTGATCTCCGTAAGTTTCCTGAGGCAGCAATTCCTTGACGAACGCAAAGCCCATGAGTAAAGCTAGCGCTTGGTCTTGGGAGATAAAGTATCCTTTTTCTAACGTTGGCGTACCACAACCATAAGCAGATTTCAGACAACTATACGTTTGATTTGCTTTTTTGAAGCGCATTTCTCCCGCCGTATTTCCATTTGCCTTTTTGTAAAAATCAGCCGCAACATCATCTCGGATGAAAAACCCGTCCAATTTAGGCGCTAAGCCTAAGGCAATTTCTGCGGCGCGATCTAAGCGTTCGTAGGTTTTTAGGGCGAGGTATAACTCTTGTTTGGTCTTCGTAACGGATTGCTTGGCATCCAATAAATTTCGATATTCCAAGGCCAAGGTCGCGATGTAGTAGCCATGAAAAACGGTTGCATCGCCCCACTCGACCATACCTTTTCCCCTACGACGATTACAATCAGCATCTTTCAAGTGCCAATTTTGTTGACAATCAACCGCCGAGTTCCGCCCCGCCATTGGCAAGCTTTGTCCAGCGTCTTCGCCCAAGTCGATAAATCCGACTCCGCCATCCAAGCCTAAAAATCGTTGGCGATATTGCCAATATTTATCTAGGTTTTTTTGGGCGGTTTGGGCGACGGTGGTTCCGGAGAGGAGGAAGAGTAAAAAGATGAGGTGAAGTTTCATGTAGTGGGTTTGAGTTTTGGAGGGAGGATTTTATTTTATGTTTTATTCCATATCAATTTTTTATCTAATTAGACTTCATTCTAAATTAGTAAGACTTATAATACGTTATTAGACATAAGCTTATTCTGATGGTTTCCAATTATAGTAGGCTATCCAATCTCTTAATTCTTTGACTAGTATATGCATTCTTGTTGAAGGATTTGCCTTTATTGGGGAAATACCTTTATGAGAATTAAGTAGTACCTGAGCTCGTACTGTCGCTAAACCTTCATTTCCTATTCGATTTACCAAGTCGATTATATCTTTTTTACCATGTTCATAAATAAAGCCTGCATACGTTTGATCAAATTCTTTGATACTCAATTCAAGATTAGCATATATTTGTTTTCTTGGAATTGGTTTTTCTGCTTCAATGTCTTTAAAGTGAAGTAACAACCATAGTTCAAAAACTTCATTTGAGTAAGCAATACTTATGTTTTCTTTCGCAGCTATTTCAAACGCTTTTTCAAAATTTTCGACTTTAGTTTTATTTTCATCGGCATCATCTTTATCAAAAACAGCCCACACGAAATCAATTTCTTTTTTAGTTTCTATGAATAGAGAGTCCCTTTCTATAATAGACTGTTTTACAACCCCTAACGGATCTCTTCCTGTACCAACTGTTTTTAAAAATAACGTGTGTTCAGGAAATAATGCTCTGAATTTTTCAAAGTAAAATGGTTCTGTGCTTTCATCTTCACAAACAATTAAGAAGAACTGTAGGTATTTTCTATATCTAACAGGCCTTTCAATAGCATCTTTCGTATTCTTTTTATTTATTTTACCCTTCTTTGCCATGCCACATGCTAATTTTCTTGTTAAACGACCCGATTAAAGGTATTGCACCGTATCGACCTTCTAAGTATCTTTTTTCTTTATCTACATCATGTCTTTCAGTTTGGTCGCTATTGAAATATTTGAAATCAGATAAGGAATATACTTCTGTAGCCTGAAAGCTATTTTTTTCTACGAAATTAATTTGATCTCGTCTCAAATGGCTATAATGTAATAAATTGGTATCATGACTAGCAAAAATAAGCTGCGCATTAAGCGGATTAGATTCTTTTGATAAAAATAATTCAATTATATTCAATGTAATTGTTGGATGTATTTTAGCTTCGATTTCATCAACTATTAAAATTCCTCCATTTATTAGGGCATGAATTATGGGTCCACTAAAATGAATTGCCTTTTTAGTGCCTTCAGATTCACGTTCTTCCATTGACCATACGATTTCTTTTTTTGTCTTATCTCCATACTGATCATAGGTCTCATGAACAGTGTTAATTTTCACTCCCACCTTTCCTGTTAATTGTCGTATTATAGATTGCTTCATTGTATCATCAAGGCTATCAGGTAATTCTGAAGGATCGAACTCACTGCTAGTCAATGACAAATCCTTGAACCCTAAATCTAGCAATATTAAATATTCTCTTATCTTTTCTTTGTAATCCTCTTCTTCCCAAAGATCAATAGTTTGAAAACCTTCTTTTTCTGTGTTCAACCCATCAATAATAACAAATTTATTAAACCACCCAAAAATAGATTTTGCCTCCTTAATATTGAACGTATCACAAAAAGATAAGAATAAAGCGTTATTTCTTGTTGCTTCAATCGCTGTATCAATAAGTTTTTGAGAACCTTTTAAAGCTGAAGAAACTTCAATCACATCCTTTTGTCTAATAAATAATTCAACTTCTCTACCTATTCTTTTTCGATACAACCACTCTGAGGTAATTTCATCACTATTAAATTCAAAACCATACCTGTATCTATTCTCCTCAACGACAAACGTGATTTCAAGTTTAGTTGGTTGTGTTGCATAACCTTCCTTTAGAAGAAATGGATCATATGGTAATTTAGACGTTGAACTTGACCTTGCTGATAGATACAAGAGTCTATCTAATAATTCAAAAGATTTAAGAACATTACTTTTTCCACTACTATTAGCACCATAAAGTGCTAAGCAGTTTAAAATATTATAACTTTCATACGTAATAATATTACTAGGAAAGTCTCTTTGTTTTGGCGCAGGAACAAGACTTATAATCTGTTCTTCACAAATTGACCTATAGTTTGAAACTCTAAATTCTATCAACATAATCTTTTTCGTAGTTTTTCTACAAAAAAAGATGTT
>CALFBG010000155.1 GCA_937951685.1 uncultured Saprospiraceae bacterium
TTTACCAAATAGATTGGTGATTTTGACGGAAGAAAATTTTGCTTCAATCGAGGCGAAAAATGCAGGAAACCATTGGTTTTCAAGGCTTTTTAACGAAGCGTGAAATAAAATTTACTCGTCATAAATTAGTGAATTTATTAGGTAAACCTACTTAAGTACTTATATAAGAAAAGATGCTAGATTTTTATACTTTGGTGCAAAGGCACAATATTTTTTTTAAAAAAAGATCATTTTAAAATAAGTTCATCGAATTTTTAAAGTGAAGCATCTTAATAATTTTACATTCTCAACTATTTTTTGGAGCTTGCTTGAGGTAATCTAATCGCTAGGATTATCGTTAAACTATAAAAAGATATCATGAAGAATCCTTTTGAAAAATATACGGAGAAATTCTCCGAAAATCGACTTTGGAAAAAATTGAAAAATTTTGCTGCGCAGGCAGGGGTCAAGACCGTTTATTCTGCGTTGCTACTTTATTATGCTTACCGACGTAAAGAAACGCCACTGTGGGCAAAAAATATCATTCTTGGAACCTTGGGCTATTTTCTTGCGCCCATCGACGCCATTCCTGATTTAACGCCATTCCTTGGCTATACTGACGATGTAGGTGTGCTTAGTTTTGGCTTGGTGACCATCGCGGGGTTTGTCAATAAAGATGTACGTAAACAAGCGCGTGCCCAACTAGCCAAATGGTTTGATCAATACGAAGAAAACATACTCGAAGAGGTAGATCGACAACTTTAGGCTTCACAAGGTGGTGCTCAGAGATTGTTGATCAGCAGACAATATATCTTTTATTTAAGTAAGCAAATAAAACATCATTCGTTAAAACTTGCTTTTTACAAAAATAAAGCTTTACTTTAATCCCATCGGCAATACATTTATTATTTAAATATTTATTTATTAATAATCAATTGCCATTTCACATGAGCAAATAACTACACATGAAATATAGACCGATTAATCCGGAGCTTTTCAAGCTCAACCGGGCACGCTTTGCGCGTAAAATGAAGGCAAATTCGATTGCCATTTTCCAATCTAATGACCAGATGCCTCGTAATGGGGATCAATTTTTTGCTTTCCGACAAAACTCCAACCTTTTTCACCTTAGTGGTTTAGACCAAGAAGACACTGTAGTGGTGCTCTTTCCTGATTGTCCAAAAGAAGATTGTAAGGAAATCGCTTTTATCAAAGAAACCAACGAGCACATTGCTGTTTGGGATGGTCATAAGTATACGAAGCAAGAAGCCATTGCCACTTCCGGCATCAAGAAGATCTATTGGCTAAAAGATATGGATGTAATTCTCAACGAATTAATTCTTTTAGCGAAGGGCATATACCTTAACTCCAACGAGAATGACCGTTTCGCTTCGCCCGTCGAATCGAGAAATATTCGAATGGGTAAAGCCATTCGAGCACGTTATCCTTTTCATCAGTTCTACCGCGCGCAGCCCATCTTCAAAAAGATGGCGATGATTAAATCTCGGCACGAAATAGAGTTAATGTCAGAAGCTTGTGCCATTACGAATAAAGCTTTTCGCCGAGTTTTAGACTTTGTGAAGCCGGGTGTGACGGAATACGAAGTAGAGGCAGAGATTATCCACGAGTTTATTCGCAACCGAGCGAATGGTCATGCCTATTCACCGATTATTGCTAGTGGAAAAAATGCTTGTGTATTGCATTACACTGAGAATAATACAACTTGTAAAGATGGGGATGTTCTATTAATGGATTTTGGAGCAGAGTATGCTAACTACGCGGCGGATTTAAGCCGTTCTATTCCCGTCAATGGGCAGTTTTCGCCGCGCCAACGAGCGGTTTATGATGCAGTTTTGCGCGTGATGAAAGCAGCTACGCAGATGCTAGTGCCCGGCACTTTGATTGAAGACTACCACAAAGAAGTTGGTAAATTGATGGAAAGTGAGTTGATTGATTTGAAACTAATTGACCGCACCGACATTAAGAATCAAAACCCTGCCGTTCCGATTTACAAAAAATATTTTATGCACGGTACTTCTCACCATCTAGGCTTGGATGTACACGATTTGGGTAACCGATATGATCCTATTTTGGCGGGGATGGTTTTTACCGTAGAGCCAGGTATTTATATTCCAGAAGAAAACTTGGGAATTCGCTTGGAGGATGATATTTTAGTAACGGATACACAACCCTTCAACCTGATGCAAGAAATTCCGGTAGAGGCAGAAGCCATTGAAGAGTTGATGCACGCCACGGTATTAAGTTCTTAAAATACCTTTTTCAATAAGAAGTTGTTTTAAATAATATTTGCTGACAAGGCATAGAAAAAGAGGCTGTCTCCGTGGAGTCAGCCTCTTTTTTATTTATACTAAACCGATTAGGGTTTGTTATTCTTTTAGACCTTGTACCAGTAGAGATACACTATTATTCAGTACTTCTAGAAAACCTTTTTCGATATTGAAGTTCATTTTTTGACCATCTTTTTTTAAGATGCGAACTTCTCCTTCTGTCAAAGCAGATACTAGAGGAGCGTGATTAGACAAAATCTCAAACTGTCCACTGACGCCAGGTACTTTTACGGAAGTAATTTCTCCGCTGAATATTTCTTTATCTGGTGTTAACACGGCTATATCCATTTCGAATATTTTTGTGGTGAAAAATGTAAAAAATTAAATTAAGCTTCAGCTTCAGCGAGTAACTTTTTACCTTTTTCGATCGCGTCGTCAATGCTTCCAACTAAGTTAAAAGCAGCTTCAGGATACTGATCTACTTCACCATCCATGATCATGTTGAATCCACGAATCGTTTCATCCAAAGGTACTAATACTCCTTTCAAACCAGTGAACTGCTCTGCCACGTGGAAAGGCTGAGATAAGAATCGTTGTACTCGTCGTGCACGACTTACAACTTCCTTATCTTCATCAGATAATTCCTCCATTCCTAGAATGGCGATAATATCTTGCAATTCGTTGTATCGTTGGAGGATATTTTTTACTCTTTCTGCCGTATTGTAATGCTCTTCTCCAATAATTTTTGGATCGAGGATTCTAGAAGTAGAATCCAATGGATCTACCGCAGGATAAATACCTAAAGAAGCAATTTTCCGACTAAGTACGGTAGTAGCATCCAAGTGAGCAAAGGTTGTTGCTGGTGCTGGATCCGTTAAATCATCCGCCGGTACGTATACTGCTTGTACAGAAGTAATTGATCCTCTTTTAGTAGAAGTAATCCGTTCCTGCATCAGTCCCATTTCTGAGGCTAATGTAGGTTGGTATCCTACCGCTGAAGGCATCCGTCCAAGTAAAGCTGATACTTCAGAACCGGCTTGTGTAAATCGGAAGATATTATCAATAAAGAATAAGATATCTCTACCGCCCGTTGGATCATTCAAATCCCCATCACGGTAATATTCTGCCATTGTCAATCCAGACAATGCTACTCTTGCTCTCGCCCCAGGAGGCTCATTCATCTGACCGAATACGAAGGTTGCTTTGGAAGTTTTAAGTGCTTTTTTGGACACTTTACTTAAATCCCATCCGCCTTCTTCCATCGAGTGCATGAATTCTTCTCCGTAGTTGATGATACCAGCTTCTAACATCTCTCGCAATAAATCATTTCCTTCTCTCGTACGCTCTCCTACTCCTGCGAATACAGAGATACCATCGTATCCTTTGGCAATATTATTAATCAACTCTTGGATCAATACTGTTTTACCTACCCCAGCACCACCAAATAATCCAATCTTTCCTCCCTTCTGGTAAGGCTCGATCAAATCGATTACTTTGATACCGGTAAGCAGAATTTCTGACTCCGTAGATAAATTTTCGTATAAAGGTGGCTTGCGGTGAATTGGAGAGGCATGCTCATCTTTCTTAATTTCACCGATTCCATCAATGGTTTCACCAATTACGTTGAAAAGACGACCTTTGATTTCATCGCCAACTGGCATTGCAATTTGCTTTCCAGTATCAATTACCTCTATTCCTCTCATCAAACCATCCGTAGAATCCATAGCAATCGCACGAACACTATCTTCTCCAAGGTGACGTTGACATTCGAGTACTAAATCACTTCCACCTTCTCGCTTGATAACCAATGCGTTAAGAATATCTGGTATCGTTGAATCAGGACCAGAAAAACTTACATCTACCACTGGACCAATAATTTGTTTTACACGACCTATATTTGCCATAATTTATCGTTGATTTTTTTGATTTTATATTTGTTCGCTAAAAAACGCTGCAAAGATACAAGTTTAACTGGACAAACAAAAGAAAATTTGGTTTGAAAACTAAGTTTTTATAGCGTTTACTGCATTTTATAAATTTGTTTCTTTAACATCACCTATAATTTCATCCGTTTCACAGCAATTTTTCTACTTTGATCAGTATCCTTTTACCCGTTTTTAACGCCGCAGCCTACCTTTCTGATTGCCTGCAATCTATTTTAGACCAAAGTGATCGCCACTGGGAATTAGTTGCCGTTAATGATCAATCAACCGATCGTTCTTTAGAAATTTTAGAAGTTTTTGCTCAAAAAGATGCTCGTATCCGGGTTTTTAGCACCCAAGAGAAGGGCATTATTCCTGCACTCCGGCTCGCTTTTGCACAAGCACAAGGCCAACTCATTACTCGAATGGATGCGGATGATTTAATGGCAACGGATAAATTAGCGCGGTTGCGACAAGCGTTGGAAACAGCAGGTTCTGGACACGTTTGCACCAATTTAGTCAAATATTTCTCGGCGACGAACGTAGGTAATGGCTACCAAAAATACCAAGATTGGCTAAATCGACTCAGCTTAGTCGCAACTAATTTCACAGAAATCTATAAAGAATGTGTCCTTCCTTCTCCTTCGTGGATGGTTTATCGACAAGACTTAATCGCTTGTGGTGCCTTCGTTCCGAATGACTACCCAGAAGATTATGATCTTTGCTTTCGTTTTTATGCACAAGGCTTAAAAGTGGTTAGCGTTCCCAAAGTTTTACATTTTTGGCGAGATTATCCTACGCGGACTTCCCGCACGGATGAACGTTATGCTAAACCACAATTCCTTGATCTCAAAGTTCGATATTTTTTGCAATTAGAATACAATGCAGCACGACCCTTATTTTTGTGGGGTGCTGGCCGAAAAGGAAAGTACTTAGCCAAATTATTACAAGCACGCGATATTCCTTTTCATTGGATTTGCAACAATCCACAAAAAACGGGTAAACATATCTACGGTGTACTGCTGCGTAACTTTGACGCACTTGCCGAAGCGACGCAACCACAATTAATCGTTGCCGTGGCGAATCCTGAAGATCAAATAGAAATTAAAAACTACTTGACACTTCAAGATCTTTTCCCTCTTCAGCATTACTACTTTTTTAACTAAGCAGTTGTTAGCTAATTTTAGTGCGTGTGCGTTAGCTCCCCTGCTTTAGACTGCGCATAGACGAAATAGGCACCTTGTGTAACGATTTTCATTCCATCAGGAATCGGATCAATAAGATCAACCATCGTATAACCAGCTTCCGTTAATTTAGGTAAAACTTTAATGGGCATAAATTGAGTTTCTGCCGCCGCTTCCGCTTTAGCGACGTAGATATAAGATGAAGCGCCATCCTTAATAACAGCTTTTTCTGGCAAAGCTTGTGCCGTTTGATCGTTCAACCAGATTTTAGCTTCGATGTATAAGTCTTTGATAAATCGAGGTCGCTCTTTTTCTAAATGCCCGTGAATGCGCACTGTTTTATTCGTCGCATCAAATTCTTTTCCGATGACGTTGACTTCCCCCTCGTAGACCGTACGACCTAAGGCAGGAACTTGATAACTGATTTTTTGTTTTTCTTTGACGTTTGCAATGTCTTTTTCAAAAACATCTAGTTCTAAATGCAGATGCGTTTCGTTTACAATTTCTAGTAATTCCTTGGAGGGTTCTACGTACATTCCATTATGCATTTCAATCGAAGTAATATAACCTGACATTGGTGCAGTAATCGCAATACTGGCAATGATATTATCGGGAGCAATATTTTCTTCCTTAATGCCAAGGTAGCTTAGCTGTCTCGCAATTCCTTTTAATGTTGCTATTTTGACATTAAGTTCCGAGGATAACTTTTGCACCGTTTTGAGTACGCCCGCATTGGCTGCAACGAGTTCTTCTTGTCGCGCCAATTCTTGGCGAAGAAATACTAAAGCTGCTTTCACTTCTAAATACGCTTGTTGCGTTTTAATAAAATCTGCGCTTTCCAAGTACGCCACCGTAACCCCCGCTTTCACATAACTTCCTTCCACATATTTTTTGTCACTCTTGATGAAACCACTGGCTTTTGCACTCACGGAAGTATAAGCATTGGAAGGTAAGCCTAAGGTTCCGGTCGCACGCACGAAGTCATTAATTTTTCGTTTAGAAAAATCACCAAACTGTAAGCTCACCGTTTTCATTTGTGCTTGGGTTAAAAAGATTGCTCCATCTGCGTGTGCTTCATCTGCGTGACCATGATCGTCGCCGTGTGCGGAAGTATGGTGCGAGTGAGCACCGTGATCGTGACTATCTCCCGCTTCGTGGCTATGATCGTGTGCACAAGCGGTAAGGATTAATATGCTCATTAATAAACTGAAGCGGGTGATATCATTTATATATTTCATGTTTTATTTTTTATGGATTTGACAAAAATTGGTATTGAAGAACCGCTTCGTTATGGGCGAGTACTTGTTCCAAATATTGTTTTTGGTGGCTGGCAATCCGTTGTAGTATATTTTGTAGTTCGACATAAGAAAGATTGCCGGCGGCATAATTGAGTTGGGCGATGCGTTCCATTTCAGGATTAACCCGAGTAAGCTGATCTTGATAATAAGCCGCCCCTTTCGCGTACAGTTTAATGGCATTTTCGTAAATCAACAGCTGCTCCTGATTGGCTAATTTTTCACGAGCGTAATTTGCCGCTGCGACGGAAGCTTGCAGTTCTTGTGCCTGAACCTTTTGCTTCGCCGGTTGATTGAACAAAGAAATTTTCACCCCTACTTGCAAACCGCTTAACCAACCACCATCCACAAATCGCTGTAAAGCATAACCAAGATTAAATCTTGGCTTAAGCCCCGCTTTCATTAAGTCTGCCGTCGCACGTTCGAGTTGAATATTTTGTTGGGCTAATTGTGCAGACAAAGTATGTATCGTATCTTGACTTTCGTAAGTCAATAATTGCAAGGTACCGTCCGAGGTTAGCCTTTCTTCGGTGCCCAATAATAAGCTAAAGCGTTTTTCCAAGTTTGCAATTTCGAGTTGTGTTTGTTCCACCAAAAGTTGATATTCCGTAGAGACCGTTTCCATACGCAGTAGTCCTAATTGATTTTCTTCACCAGCATTAACCTGAGCTTGGGCAATCGTTACATATTGTTGTTGATTCCTGATCAAATCTTCGTACAATTGAGCGAGGGCTTTGCGATGTTGTAAGTTATAAAACAATCGTTGTACCTGTAAGCCTAGCTGTTTTGCTACGAGCTGCTTTTCAAGTTGTACTTGTTTCAGGCTTTCTTTTTGAAATGCATTTTGTTGACGATACACGGCTGGGTTTTGAAAATTTTGCAGCACACCAATTTGATTCACTTGCTGACCATTCTCCCGAAACAATCCATCGCCTTGATAATTGATTTCCGTTAAGCCCGGCGCATATTTCAAATCCTGCAATCTTGACGTTTGTTGTACGCGCAGCGTTGCGCCTTGCAGTGCGGGATGTTTCTCCAAGACGAGATTGAGCGCTTCGTCCAGACTAATCGCTCTAGGCTGTGCTGACAAACTCAAACTTCCAAAGCTACAAAACAACAAAATCAATAAACTACTTACCGCACTAGTTCCACTGGACTTTCCTTGCTGCCAAGTAACTAACCAGCTATACAAAATCGGCAAAATAATCAAGGTCAAAAAAGTAGCCGTAATCAATCCACCGATCACGACCGTTGCCAAAGGACGTTGCACTTCTGCACCACCCGAAATAGAAACTGCCATCGGTAAAAACCCCAAAGAAGCAACCGTTGCCGTCATCAGTACCGGACGTAATCGAATTTTCGTTCCTTCGATAATTCGTTTTTGAATATCTTTCATGCCTTCATTTTTGAGCTGATTGAAACATCCAATTAAGACAATCCCATTTAGGACAGCCACACCAAACAACGCGATAAAACCAATACCCGCAGAAATACTAAACGGCATTCCTCGCAATTGCAACGCCCATATACCACCAATCGCAGAAAGCGGAATAGCGGTAAAAATTAAAAGCGCTTGGAAAAAAGATCCGAAAGTAAAAAACAGTAATACAAAAATGAGCAATAGTGTAATCGGTACGGCAATTAATAAGCGAGCGTTGGCTGCTTGGAGGTTTTCGAATTGACCGCCGTAAGTAAAGTAATAACCGGGGGGTAAATCCACTTTAGTTTCTAGTTCTTTTTGAATATTTTCCACTAAGGTTTGGACATCCGTATCTCCAAGGTTGACACCAATTACAATACCTCGGTTGGTATTATCTCTTGAGATTTGCATTGGTGCATCTCGCAGGGCAACTTCCGCAACACTCATCAAAGGGATTTGAGTTCCATTTGCTAAAGGGATGTACAAATTTTGTACATCGTCAATGTTATCACGGTACTCCTTACTCAGTCGAATCACCAAATCAAAGCGTTTTTCTCCTTCGTAAATAGTACCCGCTTTTTCCCCTGCGAAGGCCGTCCGAATCACTTGATTGACCTGCTTAACTTGCAAACCGTATTGTGCCATTTTATCATATTTGAAATTAATGACAATCTGCGGCATGCCCAGCGTTTGGTCTACCTTGGTAGTACCGACGCCTTGAATATTTCGAATAATCGTTTCTGCAAATTTTGCTTTTTCGTATAAAAGGTCTAAATTTTGACCATAGAGCTTAATGGCAATATCTGCTCTGGAGCCTGTCATCAATTCGTTGAACCGCATTTGAATAGGTTGTGAAAATTCATAGGCGATACCAGGAATCACTTTGAGTTTTTCTTCCATTTTCGCAAACATTTCGGGTCGTGTTTTGGCAGACGTCCATTCGGATTTTGGTTTCATGATGACCATTACATCGCCCGTTTCAACGGACATGGGATCCGTAGGAATTTCGGCGGAACCAATCTTGGTGACCACGTCTTCTACTTCGGGAAATTCAGTTAGTAATTTTTCTTGAATCAACTTAGAAATAGCAACACTTTGACTCAGCGAACTTCCGGGTGGTAAAATTTGATGCAGCGCAAAATCTCCTTCTTCGAGGGTAGGAATGAACTCGCCACCCATTCGACTAAAAATAAATAAGCTGTAGCCAAACAAAACGATCGTCGCTAGTACAAAAATCATTTTAAATTTTAGCGCCAAGCGTAAAACAGGTTGATACAATCGTTGACAAAAATTAATAATTCGATCTGCAATGGTAATTTTGTTACTGATATTTTTATTTAAAACCAGCGCTGCCATCATTGGGACGTAAGTCAACGACAAAATCAGTGCGCCACAAATGGCAAGCATGACCGTAATCGCCATTGGCTTAAACATGGTTCCTTCGATCCCCACTAAGGCTAGAATAGGAATGTAAACCATCAAGATAATAATCTCTCCAAAAGCTGCCGCATTCCTAATTTTCATCGACGACGCCAAAACGGCTTCATCCATTTCTTTTTGGTTTAAGCGCTGTCCCGCGAACTTTATACCTAAGCTGTGAATAATCGCTTCTACAATAATTACTGCCCCATCTACAATCAAACCAAAATCAATTGCGCCGAGGCTCATCAAATTTGCCGAAATGCCTAAAACGTTCATCATGGAAACAGCAAATAGCATAGACAAAGGAATCACCGAAGCGACGATTAACCCTGCCCGCCAATTGCCTAACAGCAACACCAAAATAAAAATGACGATCAAGCCACCTTCCAGCAGATTGGTTTGCACCGTACCGATTGCCGTAGAAATTAATTTATCCCGTACGAGATAAGGATCAATGATTACACCTTCCGGCAAAGACTTTTGAATTTGTGCTACCCTTTCTTTAATCCGTTCTGTCACGGCAGCAGAATTTGCTCCTTTCAGCATCATTACCGTTCCTCCGACTACTTCTTCTCCGTTCCGCGTTAACGCACCGTAGCGTGGAGCTTTTCCAAATTGTACTTTTGCCAAGTCTTTAATCAAAATCGGAGTACTACCGCGCACGGTAACGACTATGTTTTCGATATCACTTAAGGATTTAATAATACCATCGCTACGAATGTAATAGCTATTTGGATTTTTTTCGATGTACGCACCGCCCGTATTCTCATTGCTCTGTTGTAACGCATGATAAATTTCTTCGATGCTAATATTCATCGACTTGAGTAGGTTCGGGTTAATGGCTACTTCGTATTGTTTTAAAAATCCTCCGAGGGTATTGACTTCTACCACGCCTTCGAGTCCCGACAATTGTCGTTTGACAATCCAGTCTTGAATGCTCCGCAAATCTGTGGGAGAATATTGGTTTTCGAAACCTTCTTTCGGCCGAACGACATACTGATAAATTTCTCCTAGTCCCGTGGAAATCGGTGCCATTTCGGGCGTTCCTAAGTTCGGAGGAATTTCTTCCGCTGCTTTTTTGAGGTATTCTCCCACTAATTGTCGAGCAAGATAAACATCCATCTCCTCTTCAAAAACGACCGTCACCACGGAGAGTCCAAAGCGAGAGATCGACCGAATTTCTACGAGTTGTTGGATATTTTGCAGTGCTAATTCTACTGGCGTTGTAATAAACTGTTCAACTTCTTGCGTCGCCAACGTAGGAGAAGTGGTAATGACTTGAACCTGATTATTCGTAATATCAGGAATCGCGTCAATGGGCAACTGGTGTAAGGAGTAAAAACCCCAAGCCATCCACGCAACGATCAACAGCCCAACGACCATTTTGTGTTGAATGGAATACGCAATTATTTTATCAAACATATTTTAATTTTGTTTAATCCTTGAAAGGTCGACTACGGGATCGTGACATCATTAGTAACGCCGTAGTCTATAGAACTAGTCGCACGATTGCAATTCCAAAGCAAGGCTAAACGGAGTGAATCGTAGACTATAAAATATTTGCCAATAAATAAGAATGAGGATTAAGACAATTGTGGCGGTTGCCAGACGATAGCGGTAAAAGCAGTGAAGCTTAGTTGTGGAAAAAATGCGGGTTTTGCCGTAGGCGTAGGCGCTAAAGGCGCTAATAAGAAGTTAGTCGCTACGGGAAAATCAACAACGGAAGTACAACAAGTACAAACGCAAAAAGGAGCACATTGATCATCGCCACAACTATTAGAATGTTGTTGGTGCGTAGTAATATGTTGGTGTTCTATTTGTAGTAAATGCTTCGCAATTTCGACAATCCCACTACCACCGTCGCTGCAAGGAATGAGCGATAGCGCTAAAAGGTAGACCGTAAATATTTGAATCACTGTTGTCTTCATGATAGAGTTACAAGATACATACATATTTAATTAAAAACAATAGTTCGAAAATCTTGCCAAAGGCTTATTCGCTGGTTAAATGAACTACGTTCTTTGCTTTTCCTACACTTTATTATGATTTTAGACGACCAAATCCTAGCGTAATCCGTCAAGCAATCATCCCGTGCTGCTAAATGAACTGCAAAATTCAAACTTTTCTGAAAGCTTCTTGAAAATATAGAAAAGTCCTTTGCTGATTTTTTATAACTTAGAGCGTGTTTAAAATTCAATAATCAGACAAGTAGTACCCCTTTTGCAAGCCAAAAAAACGCTGAGAGCTGGTGTGAAATTCTATTAAATGGCTACATTTAACCATTCTAAGGAAGAAGTTGTTTAAAGAAGTTGTTTAAAAATCAAAATGTATGGCAGACTATAAAATAGAAGAAAATAAAGAACTCAGTATTTGGGAAGCGCTGACCCCCGTGGTGCTATTAATCGGAATGTTAGCCTATAATATATTCTATGCGGGTGGTGAATTGTGGGGAGAATATTCCAACCATTATATTTTATTGGTCGGTGCCGTGATTGCTGGAGGCGTTGGTTTTTTCAATCAGATTAGCCTTACGCAGATGTTTGCCAAAATCAAAGATAACCTGCATAAGACCTTAGTTCCCATCGTCATTTTATTATTGGTTGGTGCACTTGCAGGAACTTGGTTGGTTAGTGGCATTATTCCCACCATGATTTATTATGGCTTACAAATCTTAAATCCGTCTATCTTTTTACCTGCAACGGTAGTTATTGCGGCGATTATTTCTTTAGCAACGGGAAGCTCTTGGACGACTTCTGCGACCGTTGGTATTGCCCTCATTGGCATTGGACAAGCGATAGGAATGCCTTCGGGGATGATTGCGGGTGCAGTCATTTCAGGTGCTTATTTTGGAGACAAAATGTCTCCTTTGTCGGATACAACCAACTTAGCCCCAGCGATGGCGGGGACAGATTTGTTTACACATATTCGTTATATGTCTTTAACAACGGTTCCTTCAATTATCATTACCATCATTATTTTCAGTTTTCTGAGTTTCACGGTTGATACGGGCGGAGCCACGGATGTTTCGGATATTCTTGCCTCTTTAAAACAAACCTTTAATATTACACCTTTATTATTTATTGTACCACTGTTAGTCATTGGTCTGATATTGTTAAAAACCCAGCCAATCATTGCCTTACTGTCGGGCGTTTTGGCGGCGGCAGTCTTTGCCTTAATTTTTCAACCAGAAGTCATCGCTACGCTTGGTGGTGGAACCGCGCTAGATTTTTCTTCTGGTTCTAAAGGACTAAGTACTGCTATTTTTGTAGAAACAACCATTGCCTCAGACAATGAAACGCTACAAGATTTATTCAGTAGTGGTGGCGTGTGGGGAATGAAGTGGACGATTATGCTCATCGTCAGTGCTATGGTTTTTGGCGGCGTGATGGAAGCAATTGGTGGTTTGGCTCGAATTAGTAAAGCTTTACTGCAACTATCCGACTCTGTTTTCGGTTTATTCTCTAGTACCGTAGCCAGTTGCTTAGCACTCAATATCACTGCCTCGGATCAATATTTAGCGATTGTGATTCCAGGAAAAATGTTTGCGCAAGCTTACGAAGATAAAGGTCTAGCGCCTGAGAACTTGAGTAGAACCCTAGAAGATAGTGGCACGGTAACGTCCGTTTTGATTCCTTGGAATACTTGCGGAGCTTACCAAGCAGATGTTTTGGGTGTTTCGGTGGCAGAGTATTTCTTCTACGCCATTTTTAACTACCTAAGCCCAATCATGACTTTAATTTTTGCGCTCTTTAGTATTAAAATCAAACAACTCGTAAAAGCCTAAACCAAAAAGTTGTCATAGAAGTTATTGAAAACTTCATAAAACCAAATGAAAAAATCAATGAAAAAAATTAAGATTATAAAAAACAGATCTGATATCGGTGCTGGAACACGAGGATCTGACATGGGCATTGATGCCATTGAAATCGCAGCGATCAACGCAGCAAATAGTTTCTTTAATGAACACGACTCCGAAGATGTAACGACTAGCAATGAATCTATTTACCATAAAAAAACCAACTCTTTTGCGAAGCGGATTGTACACGTGGTAGAACAATGTAGCAGGGTAAGCACTTCCCTTCAGCAAAATTTAAAAGCGGATCGGTTTCCACTCGTTTTATCTGGAGATCATTCTTCGGCGCTTGGTACGATTAGTGGCATCAAAGCTACTTATCCAGACAAAACCTTAGGTGTAGTATGGATTGACGCGCACGCTGATTTGCATTCTCCTTATACTTCTCCTTCCGGTAATATTCACGGTATGCCACTGGGAGCGGCCATCGCAGACGATAATTTAGACTTTCAGGTAAACCAAGTTAGCGAGCAGACCCGCAAGCAATGGGAGAAGATGAAAAATCTCGGCGTAGAAGGGGCTAAGGTAAAGCCAGAAAATATTATCTTCTTTGGCGTACGCGATACGGAAGAACCAGAAGATAAGCAAATTGAAAAATACGGTATTAAAAACTATAAAGTGGCAGAAGTTCGCCACCGCGGTCTTGATACTTGTGTCGCCGAAGCCTTGAAAAAATTAAATACTTGTGACTTAATATACATTTCGTTTGACGTTGACAGTCTCGACTGCGATTTGATCTCTTATGGTACCGGCACACCTGTCCCGAAAGGTTTTGATCAACACGAAGTCATTCAAATTATCAATCAATTAATTGATTCCAATAAAATAGCTTGTATTGAATTTGTGGAGGTAAATCCGCTTTTAGACAATCGAGGGAATAAGATGGCGGAAACTGCTTTTGAAGTACTCAACGCTTTGGAATTAGCCAAGCTACAAGCATAATTATAATTACAAAGCACATATTTAAAATACCTTGTCAAGTAAATGATCTGGGAAGATTTGATCAAAACGGCGCTTATCGGTACAGATCGTACGAAGCTTTCTGAAGATACGCTAAAGGCATTAACCGCCTTGGGTATTGACCCCGATGCACATCCCGCCAAAATAGTGATGGACGCGGTTGGGCTTTACGCGCCAATGCAAAAAGTAGCTAGACCAATTGATACTTGGCAAATGGCACTACCGGAGCCTTGTCCACCAGAAACAGCCCCACTTTGCCACGCAGATTCGATTCAGCATCTTGCGATGATTCTGAATAGCAATTACCACGGAGAAATTTTAAATGAGTTCCTCGGTCATATGCAGCGCTACCGAATGGTATTACCCGCAGAACAACTCCCCGTTTTACTTCATCGTTGCCGCAATAATCCACAACTCTGGAAATTGCTTCAAACAGTGATTGGTCAAAAAGGACATTGGCTCATTCAACAAAATCCAGACTGGCATTATTTACAAATTGAAACGCAAGCAGAAGACTGGGAAACTGGTACTAAAGCGATGCGGGTGAACTATTTTCAAAAATATAGATCAGAAAAGCCTCAAGAAGCGATTGCCTTGCTGACAACTCAATGGGCAAAAGAAGATTTTAGAACTAGGCTCCTTTTTTTAAATTGCCTCTCAGATAATTTATCGCTGCGTGACGAAGCCTTCTTAGAAAATAGCCTAAAAGACCGTAAAAAAGAACTTCGCTGGGCTGCCGCTAAACTATTAGCTAGAATAGCAGGTGCAGCATTCAATACTCGAATAAGCGATAAGTTTAAAACAATCCTACAGTTTGAGAAAAATTTATTAAAAAAAGATGCCCTAGAATTAGTCCTACCCGAACTAGAAGATCCTTTCTTTAAGGAGCATGGTATAGAACCGGGGCAACACTCGTATACTGGTGGATCAAAAGCTGGATTGATCGGACAACTGATCAGCTTGCTACCACCCTCACAATGGAAAAATTTACTCGGTAAAAATAGATTAGAGACCTTAAAACTATTTGCACGGAGCAAGTGGAATACCCTTTTATTTGAAGCAATAATCGAAGCGAGCATTTTACATCAAGATACCGATTGGATGCGCGCGATTTTGCAATTTATTAGTCAAGAGAAAAATCAGGCGCTTCGACCGCAGCTTTCTTTTGATCGACTCTTTGCGGTACTTCCTGACGATGTTTTTAACGAAACGGCAATCCTCCTTTTTGAGCAACAACGTTTATTACCCGACGAGACCGATCTGTTGACAAAATTACTCCAAAATAAAGTTCGTCCTTGGGAAGATAAATTATCTTTGTGCTTCTTAGAGAGTTTAAAAGAATGGATTCTTCGATCAGACAACGCTTGGGGAGGCTGGCACTACAAACAAGTGCTTGCCGTTGCTCAATACGCTGTTGATCCCAATCGCTATAAACTATTTACACAAGATTGGCCAGAGCAAGCTCGTAATTGGCACAGTTGGGTAGAACCCGTAGAGCGTTTTTTAGGGATTGTAAGTTTCAGGAAAAAAATGGCTTTAGCCTTTAAAAATAACGACGATGAAAAATAACGATGAATTACTCCGTCCACACGCAGAAGATGCCTATGCACAGGAATTAAAAGCACTCGCGGCACAGGATAAGAAAGCACGCCCGACCAACTGGAATCTTTCGCCGTGGGCCGTCGTCACTTATTTAATGGGCGGTAGCTTACCCGACGGAACTGAAATTGAAGCAAAATACTTTGGTAGTCGTCGATTAATTGAAATTGCCGTATCAACCCTCGCTACCGATCGTGCGCTGCTACTTATCGGTATTCCCGGTACCGCCAAAACTTGGGTATCGGAGCATTTGTCCGCAGCAATTAGCGGCGACTCCACTTTCTTGATTCAAGGAACGGCAGGCATGAACGAAGATACGATGCGCTACGGATGGAACTACGCAAAGCTTTTATCGGAAGGACCGTCAAAAGCAGCACTAACGCCAAGTCCAATTATGAATGCAATGCAATTGGGCAAAATTGCGCGGGTGGAAGAGTTAACACGAATTCCTTCCGATGTTCAAGATACACTCATCACCTTGCTCTCCGAAAAAATACTCCCCGTACCAGAATTAGGGATCGAGACGCAAGCTAAAAAGGGGTTTAACGTAATTGCCACCGCCAACGATCGAGATAAGGGAGTAAATGAATTATCGAGTGCCCTGCGCAGAAGATTCAATACCGTCGTCTTGCCCTTGCCAGCAACCTTAGAAGAAGAAGTTAAAATTGTACAAACGAGAGTTGAAAAAATTGGCAAGTCGTTAGCGCTTCCCGTTGACGCCGCGCCGATTCAAGAGATTCAACGTTTAGTAACTATTTTTAGAGAATTACGCAGTGGCAAAACGACGGATGGTAGAACCAAGTTAAAATCTCCTAGTAGTACCCTCAGCACTGCGGAAGCAATTTCTGTGGTGAATCATGGGCAATCCTTAGCCGCACATTTTGGAGATGGAGCACTAAAAGCGAATGACCTCGCAGCTGGCATCACCGGAGCACTTGTGAAAGATCCCGTACAAGATAAAATGGTTTGGTTGGAATATTTAGAAACCATTGTTAAAGAGAGAAAAGACTGGCAAGACCTTTATCGTTCTTGTCGAGAATTGATGGAATAACCGCTAGCAGATAGATCGTTGTTTAAAAGTTATTTTCATGCAAGCACCAAGACGAAATTAAATCGCAGCTAAAAAAGACACCTTTGAGTTTTACCGTTTACGGCATACGACATCATGGCCCTGGATCAGCAAAAAGCTTGAGGCAGGCGCTACAACAAAATCCACCAGATTTATTATTGGTGGAAGGACCACCTGGTGCGGATAAACTCATTGAGAATATTGGCGACGAAGGAATGATTCCTCCTTTGGCGATTTTAGTTTACAATCCTAAAGACTTAACCCAAGCCGCTTATTTTCCTTTTGCCAAATTTTCTCCCGAGTGGCAAGCGATTAAGTTTGCGCTGAAGCGAAATATTCCAACGCGTTTTATGGATTTGCCACAAGCTTATCACTACGCCTTACAACAAGCAGCAGCAGAGAAAACGCAACTCAATATAGAACTCGCTACAAAAGAACCAACCGAAACGGCGGAAGAGCATCAAGACCTATTACACGATCCACTCGGTTACATTGCCAAAATCGCAGGCTACGCCGATAGCGAACGCTGGTGGGAGGTTACTTTTGAACGTAGTGAACACAGCGAAGAAATTTTTCCAGCGATCATCGAATTGATGACGAGTTTACGCGACGAATTAAAGCGACCTACGCCCGACCGAGAATTAATGCGCGAAGCCTTCATGCGAAAAACCTTACGTAAAGCCATCAAAGACGGTTATCAAAACATTGCCATTGTCTGTGGTGCTTGGCACAGTCCCGTTTTACACAACCTAGATGCTTTCAAGGCAAGTACAGACAATGCTTTGCTGAAAGGCATCAAGAAAATAAATACGAAAGCAACTTGGGTTCCTTGGACCTACGATCGAATTTCTCGTCAGAGTGGTTACGGTGCTGGCGTAGTTTCTCCTGCTTGGTACGAATTACTATTTAGCCACAAAAAAGAAGTCGTGATTCGCTGGATGACCAAGGTCGCCAGATTATTTCGAAAAGAAGATTTGGATGCTTCTTCAGCGCACGTCATTGAAGCGGTACGATTAGCAGAAACGCTGGCTACTTTACGGGAACTACAAGTGCCGGGAATCAATGAATTATACGAAGCGGCAGTCAGTATTTTTTGTGATGGATATACGACGCAGATGGAATTAATTGAGCGACAATTGATCATTGGCAGCAGCATTGGAAAAGTGCCCGATAGTATTCCCTTGATTCCATTGCAACAAGATCTGGAAAAAACCATTAAGACCGCTCGCTTGAGCAAAGACTATCACTCCGCAGAAGCGACAGATAAAAAATTAGACTTAAGAAAAGATACCAACCTCCTCGCTAGTCACCTCCTCCACCGCTTGAACATTCTTGGTATTCCTTGGGGAACGCTGAGGAAAGGATCTCAGTACAACACCGGTGGATTCAGTGAATCTTGGAAATTACACTGGCGACCAGATTATGCGATTCGGATTATCGAAGCTGGAATGTGGGGGAATCGCGTTGACCAAGCGGCGATTCATAAAATTGTGGATACCAGTAAAAATACAAGTTCCCTCGCAAAACTTAGCCAATTGGTAGATGCTGCGCTCAAGGCAGAATTACCCGCAGCGATTGATGCTTTGGTAAAAAAACTAACGAATCTTGCAGCACTCTCCAAAGACGTTTTTCACTTGATGGAAACGCTAGAACCGCTCGTTAGTGCTATGCGTTACGGTAGTACGAGAAATTTGGCATTTGATGCCTTGGCAAGCTTAATTCAGCAGCTAATTCCTCGAATTTGTATTGGATTGCCCAATGCTTGTATAGGACTTAACGAAGAAGCAGCAACGGAAGTTTTTGAACAATTACAAAAAACCAATCGCGCGATCAACCTACTCGACGAAGATGCCTATTACGAGCAATGGCTAGAAGCTTTGCACAGTATTAGTCAGATGGAGTCTATTAATAACATTCTCAGTGGTGCTTGCGCGCGAATTCTTTTTGATAAAGCAATCTTGGATACAACAGCCATTGCAAAGCAAATGTCATTAGCCTTATCCCAAGGAAACGACACCCATAAATCTGCGAATTGGTTAGAAGGCTTTTTGCACGGAAGTGGCTTATTGTTAATTCACAATCCGAAGCTTTGGAATATTTTGGATGAGTGGGTGACACAATTATCCTTGGAAACTTTACAAGACTTGCTACCTTTATTGCGAAGGACTTTTGCAGCGTTTTCCGCCCCCGAGCGACAAAAAATGTTGCAGTTAGCGAAAGGAGGACAAATTGAATTACAAGCTAAAACTACTACCTCCGTTTTGCAAGCAGAAAGAGCACAAAAACTAATGCCTACCCTTAAATCTTTGCTCGGCATCTCGCCGCAGTAAATAGACTATGCTTCCCGTGTGGTCTGATAACGATATCCGAAGTACAAGGTTCCGAGCATAATCATCGCCAGTATTACCCAAAGCGAGTACGACGAAGTATGGACATCAAGTGGTTCACTGTCGCCAATAACAATCATATTTGCCCACAAAGCAGGATCAGCATTTCTTGGATTATTTTTGTCTAAATAACTTAATTTAGCTTTTTGGAGGGCAACATCTTTGTAATCTTCCGTTGCAATACTTTTATAAAAATCAATTAAAATTTCTTTGGTAGAAACATCCGCTGCGTTCCACAAACTTGAGATAACGGTAGGGCATCCCGCATAAGCAAAAGCCCGCGCCAATGAGCTAATGCCTTCCCCTTGGTAGACTTTACCGTAAGCAGTATTACAAGCACTAAGCACTACCATTTCGGCATTTAATTCTAGCGCATATAATTCGATTACCCGCAGCAAGCTATCTTCTACATTTTTTGTCAAAGAAAAAACTAGCGCGGAATTCATCGGATCATCTTCGCGAATCCAGCCATGCCCTGCCCAGTGCAGAATTTTGTACCGACCTGCATTTTCCAGAAAATGTTGTTTGCTAACTTCTTCGTTGACCCAGGAGCTTCCGCCCAGTAAGTCTGCAATAGTATTTACTTCTTCTGGAGCATTTTCTAGCACGCCCAAATCTCTTTTACTAGCACTTCCTACTTCAAGGCTAGGTGTTTCTAATACTGACGAATCTCGATAATCCAAGGCAAATCCGCCGAACAATTCCAAGTCTTTTTGGGCTACTGTTTTATCTTCTGCAAATAATAACTGGTTCGTATAAGCGTAACTAATTGCATACTTTTTGATGAGGTAAGGATTCGTTTTATTTTTCCACTTTTCAACAGGTTCCGTCAAGAGTGGATCAAAAGAAATTCTTAGTAGCGAGCCGTCGGGAACAATGAACAACCGCCGCAGTGTCTGTACTGCTTCAATCCTTGCTAAAGGTTCGGCGAGCAGTTGTTGGAATAAACGATACGCCAACTCCGGATCATTCTCCGTTTCTAAATTACTGATCATCGACCGAAATTGTTTACAATCTTTTTCAAACGCTGGTAGCTTCTTCCAAGAAAAAAAGTAGTATTGCTCTTTGGTAATAGCAAACAAAAAGTTTTGTTCTTCCCCGATAAAATATTCTAACAAAGCGGCATCTGCGGGAAGCTTTTTTTGAAGACTAGCGATATCAGTCCTTTGCTCGTACGCGTATTTCAACTTATAATATTGTGGGAAATTTTCCTCGAAATTATCGATCAACTTTTCGTAAGTGACCTTCAAGGCAAACCGTTCTGTTTGTAGTTTTTGTATATTTATATCTTTTTGATCAGGATTAGCTTTAGCTTTAAAGAGCTGCGCTTCCAAGTCTAAATAATCTTTTTTGAGTGCTTTTTCTTTTTGTAATAAATCGTCCGGCAAACCGGCAAATTTTGCCTGTTCTGCTTGTAATGCGTCGAGCAAAACACTAGCTTTATTTTCAGCGGCGAAGTGGTAGGCTGTTTCAAAGTATCTTTTTTCGTTCGTCAACTGGTGCAAACGAATAGCAGTTTGAATCGCCCTTTCATAAGCTTCGTGCATATCTCCTAAGAGTGCGTATACCGATTCAGAAGACCGAAAGCCTTGTCGAATTTCGGTAAGTAATTCGTCGAACCGGAGGTCACTAGCGTGTGCATTTTTCAAGTAAGTGATTTGGGTAGTATCCAATTCATAGAGCGCTTTGAAACTCTTTGCCTTTCCAGACAACAACCTAAGTAAGGTACGGTTATCTTCGCATTCAATTCCCGCTAGGTCTGGATTCACGGTCAGCTCTTTTTCTACAAAAGTAGGTAATAGACAAGCAATTCCTTCGTGGTAAGCAGTCAATGCCGCTTGGTAATTAGTTTGAGCAAAATATAGGTCTCCCAAATTATCGTGACACTTCGCAACGTCCGGATGAAACTTATTGGGTAGCGCAGATTGGAGCATACGCATTGATTCTAGAATGGTTAGTTTAGCTTTTTCGTAGTCGCCCATGCCTTTGTAACAAATACTGATATTCTCGAGGCAAGTCGCTAAACTTTTACGATAGAATGGATCTTCCGTTTCAGCATAGAGTTGGGGGAAAATATTTTTTGCTTTTTGGAAGAGTGGTAATCCAGCGGCGTAATCATTTTGCTTCAAAAAAAGCACTCCCTGATTTACATACGCATTGGCCAATTGCTCTTCGTCTGCCTCTTGGCTCGTAATAATTTTTTGGTAGTAAAACAAAGCTTCTTCTGCCTTTCCCAATCCATCTAGTGCCCCTGCTAACGAGTTGTAACTTTCCAATAGTGGCCCCGTTTCGTTTCGTTCTAGAAAAAGTTGACTTGCTTGTTCTAAGTATTGAAGCGCATTAGAAAAATCTTCGATTCTTACATAGATTTCTCCAATTTCAAAGCAAGTCTTAGCTTTCTGAATCTGGTCTACATTTTTACTAACTGCTATTTTTTCAAGGGCAATTTTTCCATTTTCAATGGCTCGTATATACTGCCCCGCTTCTTTTTGCAGCACCGTAATCAAGTAATAAGTATAGGTAATATCTTCTAAAAAAGGAGGATTGGCAGATTCCCAAATGGATAATGCGGCTTGATAATCAGTCAAAGCTTCTTTGTAATGCGCAGCATCCATTAAGTAATACTCGATTCCTTTTTTTTGTAATAATCGTGCTTGGAGATAAGATTGTTTCGACCATTGATCTTGATATTGGCGTAAAGCTTCATCAATAATCTTCACCGATTCCGTTGGTTCTAATGTTTTTATTTCTTTGATAATACGATCTACAATTGGGGTTAAATCTTTTTGACCAAAAGCATCAAAAGACCAACAAAAAAACGCGAGTAAAAGGAATAGTTTTAATTTCATTTTTACTAGAATAAAAAGCCAGGCTTACTCCTGCTCAATGCACCAAGTGTATGTCCAAAAGCACCACTGTAGTTAATTAGTAGTTATTTAGACATACACTTAGGCTTGAGTATGAAGGAGTTGCTTACAGAGAACGCTTAATTTGCCGTTTCTAGTTCAAAGAAAAACAACTTCTCGCGTAATTATTCCAATTTAATCATTTTTTTCGTGATTGTATTTTTTCCAGCTTGTACGGTCAACCAATAAGTCCCCGTAGCCTGCAATTGACTGTCCCATGCAAACTCATTTATTCCCACCTTAGCCTGCGCTTGATGACGATAAACTTCTTTGCCCAAAGCATCAAAAATGCTAATCATGACTGGCTTCTCTTCCGCACTTTCCCAACGAAGATGAACAACTTGTCGAAAGGGTTGAGGATATACGGTCAATGTGTTTACAGGTCCTTCTGGTTGGTCTTCCAATGTACGGTACGAAGGCTGCGTTAGATAAATTAAAGCATCTGGTCCGTTAATAATTCCTTCTGTAATAATCGGCAAGCCAACTTTTAGTACCGTTCCGGTGATAGCATTGCGAAGCGACGTGTACTTGTAAGAAATATTATCCTCTGTATTTGCCCCATTATCTAAATCACAAAGATGAGTTGCTAGTAAGCTTGCGGTTCCAGTCACTACTGCTGCTGCCATCGAAGTACCTAATTTGACTTCCCATTTGTTATTAAGGACAGGACTGTGTACCGAACCTGGTGCCGCAACATCTACGGTAACCATACCATAGTTAGAATAATTTTCCAGTTGATTATCACAATCTGAAGCAGCGACCGTAATAAGGTTTGGACAATTAAATCCCGCAGGATAAAACCCTTTTATACTCGCATCAATATCGGTAGATTCATTGCCCGCTGCGCAAACTACGAGTATTCCCTTGAGCGTTCCCGCTAAATTAATGACGTACTCCAACGGACTTATTTTATCCGTTAGTGATGGTCGATCGGCGGTATAGCCTAAACTCATGTTGACAATATCAAGCTTTTCCGCGATAGCATAATCCAAGGCTTCAATCGCTAAATATACGGTACCTTCTCCTGTTTTATCTTGAGATTTGAGGGGAACAACGCTAATGGTGTTGGCATTTTCTATATCTGCCATTTGAATAATCGTACCCGCAGTGTGCGTACCGTGACCATTATCATCGTAGGCATGAGGAGTACGATTAACAAAATCATATCCTCTTGAGAAAGATAACCAAGGTTGCAAGTAGCTATTGTTTTTATCTACTCCCGTATCCATTACGCCGACGCTCACTTCACAGTTTCCTGAGGCACAAGTTATGGGCTGTTGTGGTACGCAGAGCGTTGGGTTCATAGAAGGATAATCTCCTAAATCCCCCATAGTTTCGGAAATAATCGTACGAGTGGGGAAGTTTTCTCCGGCGGTTTTCACTTTAGTTTTACTACTCAACCGTTTTCGGCTTTCTTTAATATCTAAAGTATCCGAACCAATAAGGAAATGAATGTGCGGATTTCCCGCAACGTTAATCGTTGAATCTAATCGCCATAATCTAATGGCTGAGATGGGGGTAATTCTTAGTTCCGTGACATTAAATTCTGCTTTAATCGCATCAATCGTATCTTGAGGAGTACCATCCTCAAAACGAACAATTAATTCTTTATCACTTTGTGCCTGCATTACGCTAGGACTAATATATAAAAAACTTAAAAGGACTAAGGCATTTCTAAAAAAAGCTAGGTTTTTAATCTTTTTCATAATTTTATTTTTTGGCTACATCTTATTGAAAGTATCGCTTCTATAAGCATGAATTACATTTAGTGTGACAAAAAAAATAGACTTTTTTTTTGGAAAGAAAAGGAAGTTCCGAGAATAAGATTTGAGCATACAAAATCAACAGTACTTGCACTAGTTTTTATTGACAAATAACAACATTATACTTGTACACTTGTGCATCTAGTATGTCCATCTTATCCACTAAGTAAAAAGAAGTGGTTTAAAAATAGAAGTGGTTACAAATTAATTTGTAACCACTTTCTATAGCATAAATAGATGTAACCAAAAGTTTTAATAGTTTAAATGCGTATTGAAATTATTTAAAATGTAGATCTTAAGTAGGTTTACCACCGACACTTGCCGACCATTGGATAAATGCCGTGTACTAAACTCATTTTAAAACAACTTCATTATTATTAAATACTGCTATTGCGCTGAGAGATGTCCTTTAGCAAGGAAGCAGCTTAAGAAGCTTCCACTAAAAGAAACAAGTTTGGATATAAAAGCACGCAATCCTTATAACGTGACATTTTTCATCGTAATTATTAATTTAAAAAAAACCGATAATCATTCGAAAAGCAAGCGACAAAGGCTTTACCTTCTCGCAAGTAGCAACATTCCTTGTTCAAATCTGCCTTTTATCAGCAGACCGATGGAAGCGCTCCTCCCAGTACAACGGAAGCCCAAAAATCTAAAAACGAAAAGATATAGCATAGTCACTTCTCCCCGTTTCCTGTGAAACTACTAGTGCTTTCAGTATACAAAATCACTACACAAAGTCCTATTTTATTTTTTTCTCAATTTTTTCTACTTTTTTCTGTCACGTTCCGTCCACTCGTTGCTTATAATAACAAATAGATGGCGATTCTTTGATAAATGCGACTGATGTCTAACCAAAAGAAAGTGAATACTGATTAAAAGTATTTTCTTTTTACAAAATGACACCATTTGATTAAGAACGTGCGATAGATAACCAAAAGTCAAATTGATATGTACAGCTTAAGTATCCAAAATCAAAAATTCTCTGACGATTACATCACCTTAACGCAGTTTGAAGCGATGTATCAACAAGAATTAGAAACTTGGCTAATCACTCAAGGGTTTTGTCAAGCGAACGAAGTCAAACACGTAAAGTTTCGAATATTAATTAGCTTGAAAAGTAGTTTTTCTCTGACAGAATGCTACCAATCTTCTCTTATCTGGAAATCTATTCCTATTATTGCTAAAAGAGAATGTGGTAAAATCAAAAAACTAATGGAGAAAAATTTTGGCTTAAGCGAGTTGGCTTTTCAAGAATTGGCAGTACAATTACAGGGTGGCGACGAACGCTTATTTGAACAAATTTTCTTACGTCATTCTAAAGACTGTATCGCTTATTTGATGAAGAACTATGGTGCTTCACACGAAGATGCTTATGATGCTACAATGGAAACTTTACTGAGTTTTCACAAAGGAATCAAAGCTGCCAAAATAAACTATGGCAACCTTCGCTTTTTATTTACCAAAATGGCGAGTCAAGTTTATATCAAGTGGATTAAGCGTGAAAATTTAAAAAACCCAATTCAGGAAATGGATTTGGTAGAAGACCCTAAAGCTTTTGACCAAGAAACTTTACAGTTACTGGCTCAGGCCTGGGCGGGTCTTTGTCAAGACTGTGCAGGATTACTTCAAAAATTTTACTACGAAAATATTTCTTTAAAAGAGATCGCTCTCAAATTAAATAAATCGCCAGAAGCAATACGAAAGCAAAAGCAGCGCTGTGTAGAAAAACTAAAAAGCTACTTTCTTCGTATTTCTTAAACCTTTACCATAATGAAAAAAATCTCCGACTACCTCGACAACAAGTTATCACCAGATGCCGCCGAGGAATTTACGAAGCGTATCGTCAATGCGCAAGTTGACCAAAGCAAAAAGGCTGATTGGCAACAAAAATTGGCTAGTCAATATCATATTACGAGAACACCAAAAAAAAATAATTTGCGCATCACGCTATTTCAGTGGCGCAACGTTGCCGCCATTTTTTTAGTCGTTGCGATGGCCGTCGTTTTTTACTTCAATCAGCCCCTTAGTGCGGAATCACAAGCAATGGCTTATTTAATGGAGCAAAAATCTGAATCAAAAGGTGATGTTAATCGAGGTAACGAAGAAGCTGCCGCGCCCAAATTATATGGTCAAGCGTATCGTGCTTACGAAGCCGCAGACTACGAAGGTGCTCGTACGACCTTCCTTGCTTTAGTCGCAGAAAATCCAACCGCAAGCAGTGCTCATTATTACTTAGGCTTAAGTCAATTGTACTTGAAGGATTATTCGCAAGCCATTAGCACACTCCAAAAAGTAAAAAGTTTACCTACAACGGATCAAGCACTTCAAGAACAAGCAAATTGGTTTCTAGGATTAGCTTATACTTTATCCGGACAAAACGAATTAGCGCGCCAGACGCTCAAAGAAATCATTGCTGCAGAAGATTGGAGAGCAGAGGAAGCTGCTGAAATTTTATCAAAATTATAAGCTAAATCGTTTAAAACTACCTTAAACAATTTCAACCCGTACATCGTAATTTTAGGTTAAATATAAATTAAGAATTGATTTGAACTGTAAAGTCCTTTTTCCCAAAAACCGGAAAAAGGGCTTTCTTTTTTTGTGAAAAAGTAAGCAGGGCTGGAATTAATTAGTAATTTTTCTAGTTAATAACGGTAATGAATTCACATCAAATTTCCACTATTGGTACTTTTCATATCAATCACAACGAAGATAGTCTTACCCTTAATCATCTCAACCAAAACAGAGTAGTATTAGCAGTATTAGACGGTTGCTCAATGGGCACCGAAAGTCATTTCGCTTCGTGCTTGATTGCTAAAGTTATCCGAAAGGTGACCAAAGAGGTTAGCTATAGAGCCTTTGCAAAAAAGTCTGAAAAAACCACGGCTACTTACCTCAAAGTTATCCTTCAACAAATCTTCGGTGAAGTCCAACAGATTTCACATCGACTCCTGCTAGAGACCGAAGAAATACTCAGTACAATCGTGCTCTGCATCTTAGATCATCAATTGCGGGAAGCAGCCTGCATTGTGATTGGAGATGGTGTTATTGTTTGTGATGAGCAATACTTTGAGTATGAGCAAGAGAATAAACCCGATTACCTCGGCTATCATTTGCATGAAAATTTTGACGATTGGTATGAAAAGCAAACCCAGAAATTATGGCTCACAGAGATCAATAACCTTAGCTTAGCTAGTGATGGTATTTTCAGTTTCAAACCTTACGACACTGGCGTTTACAATACAATAACGGAGCATGAGATTATTGATTTTATGCTAAGAGATCAACAATGGATGGATCAACCGATGATGTTACATAAAAAGTTATTGGTCTTAGAAAATACGTTTGGCCTAAAGCCCAGTGATGATTTATCGATTATAAGAATTATGCTCGACGAGAAGACTTGATTTTATAATAACGCAACAATTGTTTTGATAGTTTTTAAAAATGCGAGCTATGAATTATTTATTCCGACGTTTCCTCTTCTTCTAACGCTAAAAACATTTCTTGTAGGGTTCCATTAATTGGTTCTTTCTCACCTACCGTCGTTAGTGAAAAATCTTTTTCTTGATTTTCAAGAATCATATTCCCATCTAGAATCCCTAGAATTAAAGACATAGTATCTACTTGGACTTTTCTTAAGATAGCTGAAAATATTTCTTGAGCATCAGCATCAAGATGATTGAAGGTTTTTATCGCAGAGCGCCAATATTCATCAGTTACACCTTCTGAATTTATATTCCTAATCGACTTTATATATTGTTCATGATTTTCATCAATCACAAAACGTCTTAGCTCCTCTACAAATTTTAAAGCATCCATTTTTTTTCGTTTATGCTGTTGTAAAATAGATGACTTCTACTAGCTTCAATTGGTAATTCCTAAATAAAACAGAAGCTAATATTATCAATACTAGTATAGATTTAAATAGCCCAAAGTATGAGCGGCAAAGCCGTGCGATTAAGAAAAAGCCAGCCTTTAAAAAACGCTTTTACGCTATTTATAAAAAAATAAAGTTCGTTTTAAAATAAAAAAAATATTACCGTACAGCAATGCTAGACCAGTTATAGCTTAAATGAAACTGTTAGATGTGATTTAAAGTTTCAAGAAAATGACCTCAAGGAAATACTTACTCTTCTTCGTTTCGTG
>CALFBG010000156.1 GCA_937951685.1 uncultured Saprospiraceae bacterium
AATAATGCTTATTGTCTTTAAGACTACAATCATGTGAGGTGATGAAACTGGCAGCCATGCCCTCTTGTCTCGAGGGTGGGGAAACTGGGATAAACGCAGCATAAAGGATTGACCGCATATAATTGTGTGGCTTATCGTGTATGCTCTGGCTAACCACTCCGTGAAGGTTCGACTCCTTCTCTCACAGCAAAAAGATACGCAAAGTATCGTTGGCAATAATAATGCTTATTGTCGTTAAGACTACAATCATGTGAGGTGATGAAACTGGCAGCCATGCCCTCTTGTCTCGAGGGTGGGGAAACTGGGATAAACGCAGCATAAAGGATTGACCGCATATAAATTGTGTGGTTTATCGTGTATGCTCTGGCTAACCACTCCGTGAAGGTTCGACTCCTTCTCTCACAGCAAAAAGATACGCAAAGTATCTACCTAAGCAAGAAGCCCTGATAATCTACATTTATCGGGGCTTTTTTTATTAAGAAATATTTAACGCTTTTACTAGACCTTTCTTAGTTTATTTGCGTTTATAGAGTAGTTAGACGAAAGAGAACTAAGTAATTGCTAAGATAAACTTTGGTGGTTTCCATAAAATAGACCATTGAATTTATCAGAAAGCATATAAATCGTAAGAAAAATTTAAGAGTTGATTACCTAAAAGTAGCAGCCCCCTTCCAAGATATAAAAATAAAACATGAACTAAGTGCTATTTTTGTTCTTGATTAAAACTAGTGAGAGTAGTAAGAAAGGGGCTGCCTTTTAAATACGTTGAGTCATTAAACCATAATAATTACGACCCCCAGCAGCCAAACGCTGCCTTATATTCCTTTTTTTTCATATCCATGCACAATTTTCTTTAGCTGATCTAAATGCAACTGTTTTTTGGGCGCTCTACGAATTTGATTCGTCGTCGTAAAAAAAGCGTGCGCTTCCAAGAATTTCACCTGAATCTTATCCCAAGTTATACGATCTTCTAAAAGATGCTTTGCTTTCAATTCTTCAAAAAGCGTATCACCAATAGGCTTAAAATCATCTCGACCAAGATAATCCAAATCGGCATCACAAATAATTTCTTCCAAATGATTTTGTGGACTTTGTGGGATTTTGGTAGCCATAATCATCCCACAGATTTGCTGAATCTCAGCGGCAGCATAGCCAAAGCTAGGTAAATGTTTGCGAACGAGCTCACAGCCCAATTCTTCGTGATTTTCATAGCTAATTGTAAAGCCTGCATCGTGAAACAGCACCGCTGTTTTTAAGAGTAGCGTTTCTGTCGGGTTGAGTTGTTCGGCTTTGGCCAGTTCTTGCCCTACCTTAAGTACATCGAGCGTGTGATGTTTTCCGTGGTAGAAAAGATCATCAGAAAGCTCCGTGCTTAATTTAGCTAAAATAAATGCTTTTGTTGCGGTATAATCCATACTTCAAAATCAATATAAAATGTAAGTAATTTTTCAGTCAAGCTTAGAAAATAAACTTGCTTTGCAGTTGTTTTAGCGTTATTGTAAAACAACTGCTTTAATTACTCAACGATAGTTTTTCCAAGAGAAACAATTTTTTCCCTTTACGTTTACGGCACAATTATCCTTCCACATAATACATTTCGACGGCGGTGGAGTTTTTAACGGCAATTTTTCCTCGTGGCGTACATTGGTAAAGGTCCTTCACCAACTCATAAGTCGTGGGAGAAATATTAACTTTCCCTACGGCTCCTGCCGATTCTAAACGTGCAGCTAAGTTTACCGTCTCTCCCCAAATATCATAAGCAAATTTTTTGCTTCCAACGATGCCCGCAACGACTGGTCCCGTATGAATTCCAATTCGACATTCAAACGCGACCAGCCCTCGTTTGGTATTTTCTATTTTTAAATTATGCATAAATTGCTGAATTTCCAAGGCTGCTTGCACTACGTCTTGTGCATGCGTAGTATTGGAGATTGGCAAACCACCAGCACACATATAAGCATCTCCAATGGTCTTTATCTTTTCAATGCCCCATTTACTAGTAATGGCATCAAAAGCTTGGAAACATTTATCTAGTTCTGCCACTAAGGCTTCAGGGCTTAACTGTGCCGTTATTTTGGTAAAAGCTTTAAAGTCCGTAAATAAAACGGAAACAGAATCGTACCGTTTAGCTTTAGCTTTACCAAATTTTTTCAATTCTTCTGCCGTTTGCGAAGGCAAAATATTGAGCAATAATTTATCCGATCGTTTTCGTTCGGTATCAATAATACGATTTTTTTGTTCTAATTCAATATTTGCTTGATTTTTTAAGCGATAGCGATTATACAACAAACCAGCAAGTAAGAGTAAGGCCAGCGCACCTCCAATCAAAGAATTTCTTAAGGTATTGGCTTGCTTGAGTTCAATGGCTTGTAGTTGTAGTGCTTGTCTTTGACGCTCAATGGCTTGTTGTTTTTTCCCATCAGAATAGGTAATCTCCATTCTTTCGTTGTCCTTGATTCGCTTTTCGTTGAGCCGTTGGTAACGCAACTCATCGTATTGTTTGCGAAAGTTGTAAGCCAGCTTAAACTTTTGTTGCTCGGCGTAGATACGTGATAGGTCTTTGTATGCTTTTTGAATAAATTTTTGATCATTGATTTTCTCCGCAATGGCGAGATACGCTTTGCAATATTGTAGGGCTTCCGCCGTTTTCTGTTGTCTTCGCTTGACGTCACCAATGCCGTTGTACACTTCCATAATCCCTTTTTGGTCGTTAAGACTTTCCCGGATTTTTAGCGATTTTTCTAAGTAGTCTAGTGCTTCTACAAAACTATCTGCGGCTTTCTTTTTCTGTGCTTGGCTCAAAAAGTAACTTCCTCGATTCTTATGCACCAATCCAATATTATTGTACGCTGCCGCAATGGACTCTTGCTCATCAAGCGAGCGATAAATTGCTAGGGCTTGACTATAATAGGCGAGTGCTTCTTGTGAACGACTGAAAGCGGTATCAACTTTGTTTGCTTCAAACTTGCTTTCGCCAAGCTGATCCGTGATGATTCCCATACTATTAAAGGCAAAGGCTAACTCGTATTCATCGTCGAGGGTCTTGCGCAACTCTAAGGCTTTTTGGTAAAAAGACAAGGCTTCCTCCCAACGCTCCAATTCAAACTTAATATTACCAATCTGATTATACGCTTGGGCAATTTCGTATTTATCTCCTAAGCGTTCCGATATTTCTAAATGTTTAAAAATAAAACCTAGTGCATTAGGATAGTTACCTATTGCTTCGTAAAGGAGACTGATATTATAAGAAATTCTTCCAATCCGCAAGCTATCTTTTAGCGATTCGCGGAGTCGCAAGGATTGATTATAGTTGTCTAATGCTTCTTCGTAATTACCGAGTGATTCCTGTAAATTACCAATATTGTTGTAAAGCGAAGCAACTCCTTTTTGGTCGTTCAATTGCTGACGGAGGATTAGGGCTTTTTGATAATGTTCTGTGGCTAACTCAAAATTACCACGAATGGCTTCGACGACGCCTTGGTTGTTATAGGCTTGTGCTTCTCCTTTGGGATAGCTTAATTGATGAGAACGTTGCACCGCATTTTTTAGCAATTGGAGGGCTTCTTCGGGAGCGGCGACTTTTAATTCCCAGGCGAGGTCGTTGAGCAGTATCACTTCCAAAGTATCTTTAGGCGTATAGCGCAGTTGAGTACGTAGACTGTCAATGAGCTGCGTGTTTTGTGCCGCTACGCTCGTTAGGTTTGAGCCATAAAAAGCTAGGCATACTAAAATGTTCAGTATGCCTAGCTTTCGGAAACAAATCGGATAATTGTGATTTGACAAGGTATTTTAAAAATTGTGCGGTGAAATCAATTCTTAATCTTCTTCTAATAAAATAACGCCAGAAGCGAGAAATTGTAATTCATCTTCTGGTTCGGTAATGGCCGCAATTTCTTCTTTGGATTTTCCTGCGTCTTCCGCGTAATGCTGTAGTTCTTCGACGGAAGTAGTCGTTTTGAAAGCATAGCCTTCCATGACCACTTTTCTACCCGCAATATCTAGTGGCATAAAGAATTCGTAATCTTTGAATTTGACGAACATTTCTTGCTTGTTAGGATCACTTGCTGCAATACTCATCCAACAACCTTTCTTTTGGCAAACTTCGGTTACTTTTCCAATAACTTTAGAATCTAGTGAATCTGTTTTCGTCATTTTCTCTAGTAACTCATCGTAAGAGATTGCTTTGTCAGCGGTAATTTTAGCACCAAAGTATTTTTCCGTGGCAGTAGCAGTTTGATGATCTGCGTGATCGTGTCCGTCTTCCCCGTCGTGTTGCTGGGTGGCTGCGTGATCGTTTGTCGTCGTCGTATCGTTGCAAGCGAAGATCAAGGTTAAGCCTACAAAAAAGGCTAAGCATTTAATATTTTTCAACATAGTACATTAATTTTAGCAAGCTAAGTAATCAGCTAATAAAAGCAGCCAACCCTTTAAATAAGTGACTGTTTTAAAACAACTTTAATTCTCCAAGTACTTAATTTTGCACTTCTTTTAATAAAAATATGACGGGGAAAAGTAGCTCATTGAGTTATTGTTAGCTTCAATTTAAACCTTCGACCGCCATTATTACTTAACAAAAATACGTATTCCCTGCATTTTTATTCTAAATAATAACTTCAATGTTTAAAAAAAATTGAGCAGTAGCTCCCAAAAAGTGATTTTTTATTAGAGATCTCCTCCCAAAGGTTATCTTCTCGAGGCGTCGATAAAGCTTGGGAAGTATTTTCTTTTGTGCTGCTCAAAAATTAAACTTTAGAATGCACCTTCTTTGGCTAAAAATTATGTTAAAATAAATTCACTTTAAAAAAAGATAAAGTGAATACAATATTCGCTCAAAAATTAAGTTTATAAATTACTTACGACTTAATATCACTCACCAAAAAAAGTAAACTATAAGATTTAAATTGCTACTATTAACTCATATTCCTTTGCTTCGATTACCTTTGCGGAACTCCTGGCAACTTCAAATCTGTAAGTCATGAAAAAATTAATGAGTATAGTAGTGCTTAGTTTACTAATCGCACTTCAAACTGCTTCTGCGCAGTGTATCCGAGGTAATTGTAAAAACGGTAAAGGAACGTACCAGTACACTAGTGGTGCTAAATACGTTGGTCAATTTAAAAATGGTCGGATCAACGGCAACGGAATTCTCTATTTTAGTAATGGGAATAAATACGTTGGCGATTGGGTGAATCAATACCGCGAGGGAAAGGGTAAGTTGACTTACGCCGACGGGAGTTACTATAAAGGTAGCTTTAAGAAAAGTAAATTTCATGGCAAAGGTTCAATGAAGTCTATTAATGGCGATCGTTACGAAGGAGAGTGGAAAAATGATTTGCAAGATGGGCAAGGGAAGTACTATTATGCTAATGGCGATCGGTACGAAGGTCGGTTCAAGAAAGGCAAACTTAACGGGAAAGGTAAAATGTTTTATAGCGATGGCTCTAAGTTTGTCGGAACGTGGTTGAGAAATTACAAAAATGGACCGGGCACATTTTATAAAACAAATGGAAAAGCGGTAACGGGAAATTGGGAAAATGGACAACTGCAGCACGATCAGTCGCCAGAAAAAGAAGAAGTAATCGTTGCTCAAAATACGACGGGGCAAACGACCAACTCAACTGCTACTACGGGGTCGAACAATGAGACCTCTACTTCAAGTACCAAAGAGAGTTTAAAGGATTGTAATAGTACTTTTTGCAAAACGGGCAAAGGGCAATACATTTATGGCGATGGTTCTCGTTACGTTGGCTTATTCAACGAAGGAAAACCGGAAGGAGAAGGAACTTGTTTTTACTCAAATGGAGATAAATACGTGGGCGGATGGAAACGGCACGCGCCACACGGAGAAGGAATTATGTACTACCAAAATGGGCGGGTAGTAGGAGCACAGTGGAGTTACGGCAAACCAACCAAACGCTTAGATGCGTCGCAGTCGGTTAGCGAAGAATATGTAGAAGTAGACCGTAATGCGGAAGTCAAGATTTGGGCGGTTGTCGTAGGGGTAGCACGTTATGCACATATGCCAGCATTAAAATATACCGATGATGATGCGTATCATATTTACGCTTTTCTTAAAAGTCCTGAGGGCGGGGCTTTACCAGACAATCAAATCAAAGTATTGATCGACGAAGATGCCACGCGTAATAATATCATTAGAACAATGCGTCAGGTCTTATTAAAAGCAGATGAGAATGACGTGGTTATCATGTATTTCTCAGGTCACGGTCTCCCCGGTGCATTTTTACCAATTGACTTTGATGGCTTTAATAATAAATTGGACCACGATGACATCAAGAAAATTTTAGATCAAAGTAAAGCCAAACACAAACTTTGCCTAGCTGATGCTTGTCACTCTGGTTCTTTAATGGCGATGCGATCTACCGTAGATAATACGATTAAAAAGTATTACGATGCTTTTAATCAATCTAGTGGCGGTACCGCTTTATTGCTTTCTTCAAAAGGGGATGAATACTCTTTAGAAGATGGTGGATTGCGACAAGGTATTTTTAGCCACTACTTAATTCGAGGTTTAAAAGGCGAAGCAGATAAAGACAAAAATAAAATTGTAACGATTACCGAATTATACGATTTCGTTTACCGAAAAGTGCGTCACTACACCGGCAATGTGCAAACGCCAACCTTGACGGGGAGTTATGATAATGGAATGCCAGTATCGGTAGTTCGATAAATAGATCATCCTTGGATGCGTACAAAACAAAAACTCCATTGCTCCTAGGGCAACGGAGTTTTTTTTATAGAATTAAGCAAAAAAAACGACTTCACATATATTATAGTTTGTTTTAATAAGTTTGGTAGCATTTTTGCTGCGAACTAGTATTGAAGTTTTAAAATTCCCCCTAATTAAGTAGTTAACTTCAGCAACCTTTAAAACACTATAGATCATGAAAAATACTTTTCGATTATTACTCACCAGTTCTTTTCTCTTCTTTTTTGCTATGGGGCTGAATGCGCAATGCATTTCGGGAGATTGCAAGGATGGTAAAGGAATTTATATTTATCCCAGCGGCGCGAAATACGTTGGTGCATTTTCAAATGGCGAAATTCACGGCATTGGTACTTGTTACTATACGGATGGTAGTAAATACCAAGGCAATTGGGTGTATCGCTATCCACAGGGACACGGCACAAAGTTTTTTATAGATGGTTCTCAGTGGACGGGAAATTGGGATAAAGGTCAACCGCTTGATGATTCAGGGCAATTATTAGAAGATATTCTGCAAGCCAAAGGTGCTTCAACTTACGATGGTACCAATATTCAAGCGGGGTGTCTCTCGGGAGATTGTAGAAATGGAATAGGAATGTGGGCTTATGCCGATGGTAGTAAATATGAAGGAGAATTTAAGGCGGGGAATATTCATGGACAAGGAACATTTCATTATGCCGATGGAGATAAATATATCGGACAATTTGAAAGTAATTTTGCCCACGGACGCGGAACAGTTTATCACGCCAATGGGGAGAAAATGACTGGGGAGTGGAAAGCAGGAGAATACCTTGGAGATGGTTTGGTTGAAAAACAAGTAGAAGGTTGTATCGAAGGGAATTGTGATCATGGAGAAGGTACTTTTATTTATAAAGATGCTTCCGCCAAATACATTGGTCGTTTTGAGAATGGTCAACCCGAAGGAATGGGAATTTGTTATTATGCAAATGGAGAACATTACGAAGGACAATGGAGAAAGGGGAGTTTTGAAGGGAAAGGTAGTTTGTACTTAAAGGATGGCACGGTTGTCAGTGGCAATTGGAAAGAAGGTACTTACTTAGGTAAAGCGGAAATTCCAGAAGTTATGATGGCACAAACGAGTGAGCCGAACGAATCTGACGAAGCAATGGACGAAATCGTTCAGAAAGAAGCGCAGGATATGAAAGTTTGGGCAGTGGTGATTGGCGTGTCTTCTTACAGCCATATGCCGCCTTTGCGTTACACGGATGACGATGCATATCGCATTTTTGCTTTTCTGAAAAGCCCAGAAGGTGGCGCGCTCAAAGATGATCATATTCGAATTTTGATTGACGAAGACGCCACGAAGGAACGCATCACGCAGGCAATGTCAGAAACGTTTACCAAGGCTGGACCAAACGATTTGATTATGCTTTATTTTTCTGGACATGGTTTGAAAGGTTCCTTTTTGCCAATTGATTTTGATGGTTTCAATAATAAATTACTGCACGAAGAAATTAATGAGTTGTTCAAACAAAGCCCCGCAAAGTATAAACTTTGTATCGCGGATGCTTGTCACTCTGGAAGCTTACTCAGCAGAAAAGGTGTCGTAGAAAATACCTTGACTAAATTTTATGAAACTTTGGCGCAAGCAGATGCTGGAACAGCCTTAGTATTATCCTCCAAGTCGGAAGAAACTTCCTTAGAATCGAGTGGTTTACGGCAAGGTGTATTCAGTCATTTTTTGATTCGCGGGCTGAAAGGAGAGGCAGATTTAGATACCAATGACGTTGTCAGTATTCAAGAACTATTTAATTATATCAGTCGCAACGTGAAAGAATATACGATGAATCGTCAATCTCCTGTAATCAAAGGAGAATACGATGAAAAGATGACGGTTAGTGTCGTGAGAGAATAATTTTTAAAAAAAAAGGGAAGCGAATAAAAATAGCGCAGCCAAGTGATAAACTTAGTTGCGCTATTTTTATGGCAATTATTTCAAAGGGTCTATTTCAATAAAAGTAACTTTTCGGTCAATCTCGTTGCTCCGATTTGAATATCCATTAAGTACATTCCCGTCGCTTGATCTTGTAAATCAATAGGAAAGTCTATTTTTTGTGCTTGTCGCAAAGTATTGAGATAAATGGTTTTGCCCATTAAATCGTAAATTCGTAAGGAAACATTCTCCGTAGATTTTAATTCCATTTTGAGTCGGAAAAGGTCGCGACTTGGATTTGGTGCCACTAGCAGATAATCAATAACTTCGTGCTCATCTAAAGCGGTTAAAATAACCGAAATGAATCCTTGTTTCGTAACGCTACTGTTTCCTGCGGTATTTGTTGCCGTTAAATTTACAGCAAAAACCCCTTGATCCTCATAAATGACTACGGGGTTTTGTTCCGTAGAACTATTCGGTATTCCACCTTCAAAAATCCATTCCCAAGCGGTAGGCTCGTTGCTAGAAAGATCATTAAAGTTAACGGAAAGTGGTGGTTCTCCACTCGTCACATTTGCTGAAAAATCAGCCAGTGGTGCTACTACGGGTTGAGTAGCGGTGATGTAATTAACTAAGTTTTTAGTATGGTTTCCCGCAGCGTTTGTAGCGACGAGTGTTACGTTGTAATTTCCGGGGATATTGTAAACGACGGTTGGATTTTGCTGGGTGGAACTACTTGGTGTTCCGCCGGGAAAACTCCATTCCCAACTCGTAGGTTCATTCGTAGAAATATCTGAGAAATTAACCGTAAGAGGAGCTGCTCCGTTGGTAGCATCTGCTGAGAAATTAGCAACGGGAGCAATTACCGCCGGCATGGTTGTAATGTAGTTGATTAAGGTTTGAGTATTGCTGCCCGCAGCGTTTGTGGCGACGAGTGTTACGTTATAATTTCCGGGGGTATTGTAAACGACGGTTGGGTTTTGTTGGGTAGAACTACTTGGTGTTCCGCCGGGAAAACTCCACTGCCAACTCGTAGGATTTTCGCTAGAAAGATCAGAAAAGACTACATTTAAAGGTGCTTCCCCCGTAGTTGTATTTGCTGAGAAGCTAGCGACGGGCACCATTATAGCTTGTGTTGCGGTGATGTAATTATTTAATATCTTACTATCGTTCCCCGCGCTGTTACTCGTTACCAAAGTGACATCATAATTTCCGGGGGTATTATAAATGACGGTTGGATTTTGCTGGGTAGAACTACTTGGTGTTCCACCCGGAAAGGTCCATTGCCAAGTTGTGGGGCTATTCGTAGAGTTATCTGAAAAATTGACCATTAGTGGCGCATCTCCGGAAGTTACATTCGCCGAAAAATTGGTGACGGGAGCGATGACCGTTTGGTTTACGGTGATGTAGTTACTAACTGTTTTCGTATCGTTCCCTGCGGAGTTAGTTGCCAATAAGCTTACGCTATGATTTCCGGGGGTATTGTAAACGACGGTTGGGTTTTGCTGGGTAGAGCTACTTGGTGTTCCACCGGGGAAAGTCCATTGCCAACTGGTAGGACTATTCGTCGATACATCCGAAAAATTGACCGTTAAAGGAGCGACACCACTCGTTGTGTTTACCGCAAAATTTGCGACGGGCGCGATGACCGTTGCACCCGCAATAATATTAATGGTATAATCTTCTACTTCTCCGTAAGAAAATTGTAGGCAACTGGTAGGGATTTCTAAGTCGGTAGCGTCAATCCATTTCATCATTACCCGCATTCTAGTTTCGCCTAAGGTACTGCTCGTCGGCACCGTAAAACTACCACTGACTGGATCTGAGATCGCAGCGGTACTTTCAAAGACCAATTCGTTTGCAGCATCAAAATTACCATTTTGATCATAGTCAATCCAAACTTTGAAATACTCGGTATAACTAGTCGCTGCAAAACCCGGTACGAGTCTAATGGTTTCCGAAGCATTTTGTGCTAAGTTAATTGGTAAACCCGTAAAATGAACATAACCTCCGTTCGAACCGGAAGCATTGGCCACGCCTCCAATCACGACGGAATCAATCCATTCGTAGTTAGCATCATTTCCACTTGCGCCACAATAGCTAATTGTTCCCGTTGCACCGTAATCAAAAGAGACGTTTGTCCCTGATTCAACAACGCTACTGATATTGACACCAGAATCGTCTCCATTATAGTTTTTAGAATTAGGACTAGAGTCATTGTTAAAAACAGTTTGACCACTACTACCCGGAAATAAATCTCCTTGATCTCCTCGGTTATCTCCATTGTTAAGGTTCAGCATGGCATCTGCTTGTTCTAAGTGAACGCCGTAATGTGCATCATCAGTATTGATACCATTACCGCCGCCGGTTGTAATACTCTCATCGATGTGCCAGATGGCGAGTCCTTCTCCAGGCAAGTAGGCATCCCAACCTTCCTGTTGTCGATTTTCAATGAGAAAATATTCTTGTGGATTGGGCGTATTCATGCGGTACATGATTGCTGCATTATCGTTGTGATCCATGTTGGTAATAGAACCGCTGCCCGTCAAGAGGGTAGGAGGCGTCCAACCTAATTCTTTTTTACACCAGGCCGACATTTGCGAAGGGGTTTTACCCGCATTATTCCAAGTACCACCGGCCATTAAACACCATCGGCCAATCCCTTCCGAAGAACCATCCGTATCGTACAAATCAGGTAAGCCGAGTGCGTGACCGAATTCGTGGCAGAGTACGCCAATATTGGTAATGGCATTACTAGATCCGTAAGTTTCTGCTTGAATAATGAAATCATTGATCATTACACCATCATAACTAACTTGTTTATTATTAGCGGCAAGCACCCAACGGTGCGACCAGATATCATCGCCATCACCAGATTCTTCGGCACCTCTTCCCGCGTGAATGACCATCACTACATCTACGGCGCCATCTCCATCCCCATCGTATTGAGAAAAATCAACGCCTGCTGCTTCTGCTGCATCTACGGCTTCCCGTACCAAATCAACACCACCATAATCATTATTATCATCTCCATAAACGGATCTATTATTATTAGCCGTGTACCAACCTTCTACGTCGGTATTGATGACGAGTGCATCGTAAGAAATATCTTTATAATAATCCCTAAAACTACCATTTTGACCATTGACGTTATAACCTACTTGATTTGTTAAATTATCAAAATTATTACTATTATATGTATTGGCTTGATCTGGATAATCAACGAGAAGTAAGAGCGCTTTGCGAGTTCCTGTAGAAGGGAAAATACCCGCAGTATTATTTCCATTTGGGGTGGTTGGAATACTTTTCAAGGCACTGGCGGCTGCTTTTTTGACTTGCAGTTGAGCGGCGTTATATTTTAGGTGTTTGTCCAAACTCTGCAAAAATTGCTGCTCGGTATTGGAACGTTGATTTATATTTCTAGCTAGGACATTTGAACAAATGAGTTTTCCCTTATCTCCCAAGTGGGCATATTTATAAGCACCATCCGCATCCTTAAGCAAGGTGAAGCCGTCAAGTGTTTCTAGGTAATGCACCGCGGCGGAACCTTTAATTTTGACATTGAGATCTTGCCCGTCGATTTGCTTGAGGATCGTTGGGCTAGGAGAGGGGGCAACCTTACAAAAGTTACTGCTACGATGATGATTGTCTTGACAAGCTACCGTTCTAGTACTTTGATCTACCAAGTGATGTATAGCAAAAGCGGCAGAAATGAAAAATAGGAGTGTAGATAATATTCTCATTGAGTTCTAATTTGATGATCTTCAAGCCTTAGCAAGATTGATGAATAAAAATGATAAAGTTTATTGCATTTATTGAAGCCCGGCTTGGGCTTGTTTACGTTTCTTTTTAAGTGCACAGCGTTTATAGCGTAAGTGTTTTTCTTTTTTTTGTAAATAATCGAGTTCTGCTTGGTCTCGGTGTCCTTCATTGTGGACAATTATCTTAGAGGCTTTCAGGTTTCCGCTCCACGTTCGTTTGGCGTATTTGTAATAACCATCCTTTGCTTTGACGATGGTAAAGCCGTCTGTAGTTTCGCGGTAATTGATATTGGCATCGCCGATTAGTTTGAAACTCAACGCTGTGCCATCAGGTTGAGCAAAACTTTTAAGACCAGGATGGGCATTGGCTTTTTGTGGTTGCGCTTTTCCTGACAGTGCCAAACAAATAGATAAAGTAGTTAGTATGAAATAAAGTCTCATTGCTCGATCTTAAGATTGAAGTTGTTTTAAAATGATGTTAGCAACTGAAGGTAAAGGCTTGTGATTCAGGACGAAGCTCTTTTGCATTCCATCCGCAAGCGGTAAATGCTGTTCAGAATTTATGCAGCCATAGCTGCGGTGACGAAAAAAAGCTGAAGTACTGGGTTGCAATGCTTTGCCTGTAAGTATTAAAATCTATTTTAAAACAACTTCATTAAGTTAGTTCGGTGAAATGGTTATGAGAAATGTAAAAGGAGTAGCTAAAAGCAGAACAAAATCCGTGCAAAGATTGGCGATGAAAAAGGAAAGTACTGCTTAAAAGGATTGCTTGTTTATATATGTATTTTTAGTGAATTTAAAATAAATTGAATAACAGTAGATTAAGTCTTTTTGGATATTGATAGAATAAATTTTTCGGATTTGAAAAAAATAGACTTGTAGATTGAGGTGGTTACGATTAAGCTGAAAGATAGTATTGAATGCTCCTTGCTGGAGTACTGCTAGATAGTGCTTTGATTTAGAAGAAGATAGCAGCTTTAAAGTCTGTGTGAGATAGTGCTTTTAGATAAATACTGTTTGATTTTGCATAAGCGATAATTAATACCTATCTTTGCATCCGTTTTCTATGTTTATTTTAAATAACCTTTTTAAATACTTCGATTAAATGCGAAATTATGAAGTAACTTTCATCGTTGATCCAGTTCTGTCGGGCGATGAAATCAAAGCGACAGCTCAGACGTATATCGATCACCTCAAAAGCGAGGGTTGTGAGATCGTTTATATTGACGAGATGGGATTGCGCCAATTGGCATATCCTATTAATAAAAGAACTACAGGAATCTATTACACCGTTGAGTTTCAAGGCGAAACGGGTGCAATGATTAACAAAATGGAATTAGCTTTCCGACGTGATGAGCGTATCATGCGTTTTTTAACGGTTAGTCTTGATAAGTATGGCGTTAAGTATAATGACGACAAGCGTAAAGGATTAATTGGAAAGAAAAAGAAAGCAGTTAAAGCTGAAATTGCGGAGGTGAAGAAGAGCGCGCCTAAGAAAGCGAAAGTAGCACCAAAGCCTGCTCCAGTGGTGAAAGAGGAAGAGGAATAGTTTCATTGTTAAATCATTTAAAATTAGAAAATCATGGCATCAAGAGATGATATAAAATTTTTAAGTAATCCTAAGATTGGTCAGAAGCGTAAGAAATACTGTCGTTTCCGCAAATTCGGAATTAGACACATTGATTACAAGGACCCTGATTTCTTGTTACAATTTATCAACGAGCAAGGAAAAATCCTTCCTCGACGAATTACTGGAAATTCGCTAAAGTACCAACGTAAAGTGGCTACTGCAATTAAGCGAGGAAGACATTTAGCAATGTTGCCTTATGTAACGGATTTATTAAAATAGCGAGTTGATTTCGAAATCAATCGAAATTAGCGAAGCATCAAATTTTCAAGAAATGGATATCATTTTATTAAAAGATATAGATAAGGTTGGATATAAGCACGAAATCGTGACCGTGAAAAATGGTTATGGTCGTAATTATTTGATTCCTAAAGGAGTTGCTTTAATTGCTAATGCTGCCAATCGCAAAAAATTAGATGAGCTTAGAGCAAAAGAAGACGCTGCAGAAGCTCAAAAAGTGGACGTTTACAAAGAAATGGCTACTAAGTTGGAAGGTAAAGTACTACGAATTGGTGCTAAAGCCGGTACTAGTGGTAAAATCTTTGGTAGTGTCACTAATATTCAAATCATTCAAGCACTTAAGGAGCAATACGATGTAGATATCGAAAGAAAGAAAGTTGTTCTTCCGGAAGATCTCAAAAATGTCGGTGCTTATAAAGCAGTACTTAATTTGCACAAAGAAGTAGTGGTAAATCTCGACTTCGAAGTAGTAGCAGAATAAATTACCGCTTAGGCGAATTAAAAAAGCCTGCTCAACTTTTGTTGAGCAGGCTTTTTTGTATTTAGTACTATCGTTTCTACTGTTCTATATATATGAGTACGCTAGAAATTACACAAGTGACCATTTTTCTTAAGCCATTTTTCTTGGTCTTTATAATCGGGCATGGCATCAGCCACTAATCTCCAAAAACGAGCGGAATGATTCATCTCGATTAAATGCGCTAACTCGTGAATAATGACGTAATCAATCACAGACTCAGGGGCAAATAAAAGCCGCGTGGATAGGTTCACATTACCTGCCGTCGAGCAACTACCCCAGTTACTTTGGTTGTATTTCAAATTGACACTGTTAATTTCTTTTTGAAAATACAGTTGGTTCAACTCATTTACCTTACGAGTAATTTCCGACTTGAAATCTTTACCGATGAGCCGACTCAATAAATGCTTAATGGCTTTCTGGAGATGGATTTCGTTATCGTGCTTACTCAAATAAAGGTGAATTACCCCATTTTTGAGTTTGGCATTATGCGTTTTCTTATCAAGTCGTTCAAACCTGAGTAAATAACGCCTTCCTCCGATATCTAAATAATCGCCATCCTGGTATCCTTTTCCAAAAAAGCGAGTATGCAAATGATTGTCTTTTAGGAATTGCTCTTTCACCCAATTGGTAAACCAATCTAGATGCTTAAACTGTTCCTGCTTGGTCATTAAGCTAGGCATTCTCAAAATAATCGCCTTTTTACCAATAGACGCCCTTACGTTATTCCTACGTTCTCGATAAATTTTAATCGGAACCTCTTTGTCTTGAATGATAAGAAAAGTATTTTCGACGGTAGCGGGCATAAAAGCACTGATCTAAAGTGAATAAATATGGAACGGGTTTGAATGAATCTTTCTACTTTTAGCAACTATTGATCATAAATCGTTTACAGAAATTGATCTTTCAATAAAAATGAGCTTTTTGAGCAAGGAAGAAGTCACTTAAAGATGATGCAAGTTAATAAGTGCTTCAACTTGTCGGGGTACGGAATAACAAATTTGTGAAAAAATAATTCAAAATAAAAAAATAATCCCGAATTTTCAGCTTTAGAAAATTCGGGATCTTTTTATTTAAAACAACTCCATACACTTAGCAAGTATTAAGCGTGTTGTTCCGCAAATTTTTTCATCAAGTTTACCAATACTTCAATGCTTTCTTTTGGCATCGCATTATAAATAGAAGCCCGGAAGCCACCTACCGATCGGTGTCCTTTGATACCACTACATCCAGCTGCGGTGCAGATATCCATAAATTCTTTTTCTAACGCTGGCTTATTTATGGTAAAACAAACGTTCATCAAAGAACGATCTTCTACTGCGGCCGTTCCCGAAAATAAAGGATTACGGTCGATTTCATCGTATAGTATCGCCGCCTTTGCTTCGTTATGCTTTTGCATCGCTTCCACACCACCCATTTCTTTTAACCAACGCATCGTGAGCATACAAACATAGATTGGATAAACGGGAGGAGTATTGAACGAAGAATTTTTGTTAATGTGTGTTCTATAATCCAACATCGTTGGGATTACACGATCTACCTTGCCCAAAATATCCTTACGGATGATGACTAAAGTGGTACCAGCAGGACCTAGATTTTTTTGTGCTCCAGCATAAATCATAGCATAGCGCTTCGGGTCAATTGGTCTACTGAAAATATCAGAAGACATATCACAAACAATAGGAATATCCGTTGCTGGCAATTCTCGGTATTGGGTACCATAAATAGTATTATTACTAGTAAGATGTAAATACTTTGCGTTACTAGGAATGCTATAATCTTTGGGAATATAATTAAAGTTAGCTTCTTTCGAAGAGGCAAGTACCTCGACCTTGCCAAAAAGCTTAGCTTCTTTAATAGCTTTGGTAGACCAAGTACCCGTATCAACGTAGCATGCAAGTTCGTCTTGCCCTAATAAATTCATGGCAGACATAAAAAACTGCGTACTGGCACCTCCCGTTAAGAAAAGTACTTCAAATTCATCTCCTAATCCTAATAAGTCTTTAGTAGATTGAATCGCTTCGTCCAAAGCAGCGACAAAATCCGGACCTCTATGGGAAACTTCTAGAATAGAAAGGCCCAAGTCATTGAAGTTTTCAACGGCTTGAGTAGCTTGTTTGATTACACTCGGTGGCAAAATCGCCGGACCTGCACTAAAATTATGCTTTTTCATTTTGTTGATTAAAAGTTAATTACAATTAAGAGATAAAATAAAGTATTTAAGATCTACTTTTTTAAACAACTTCTATATAATCTATATAATAAGTAGCTTGATTTCCTTTTCGCAAGCAAAAATAAGCTTTTTAAAGCCAGGATACTAGTACTTTTAAAGCTAAGTTAGCTGATCCTAGGCGCTTTTTTTTACTTAAAAAAACTTCATTTGAGAGGGAAAGCCTCGTAACAGAAGGGGTTTAAAAAGTTTTTACATTTTTTTTAAATAAAAATTGCATTTCGATAAAAAGAATCTTACCTTTGCAGCCGCTTTGATAGAGAGGCAAACAATATTGACATAAAATAGAGAAAGCATAGTGTAGTTTTGACTATTCTTTACTTCGTGAAACCACGAAATAAAAAAGTAGAAAAAAGACTAAAAAAAGTTTTTATGTTTAACAAAGATTGTTACCTTTGCAGCCGCTTTGATAGTAAGGCGAAATTAATTTGAAAGTATAGCTTGGATCGTTTTTATTGCTCTCGTTTTAATTAGAGAAAAAATAAAAAAAACTTCTTGAAATTCTTTTTTGTTTTCAAAAAGTTTGTATCTTTGCACTCACCTTAAAAAAAAGGTGTAATTATTTGATAATAAGTGTTTGAAGAAACATTTAAAATATTGGCATAAAAAATTGGAATACCTATTCGTAAGTAGAAAGGTTTTTTAACGCCGAGAAAAGTTCATTGACAGTGAGAAGCAAATTACTAATTTTAAGAAGAGAAGAAGTAATTAGCACGCGTAACTATGATGATTTATAATACTTCGGTATTATAAGATTATCAGTAAGATTTTTCGAAATCATTGAGACCATTACGAGAGTAATGGTACACAACTCAAAGCTACCTGAAATTCGAAGTAAGTTAAAATAATGGTTTACTATTATGGAGATTTACTTTACAATTTGAAACAGGTCAAACTAAAGTTTGTAGAAGTCAAAGAAACGGTTTAGTCTACGGACTAAGCAAAAGAACTTTTACTATGGAGAGTTTGATCCTGGCTCAGGATGAACGCTAGCGGGAGGCTTAATACATGC
>CALFBG010000157.1 GCA_937951685.1 uncultured Saprospiraceae bacterium
GATGAACTAAATGATTGGGCTAATAATGGCGCAGATCCTGACAATGGACCTGATCTTTCTGATGATGTAGTGGGATATGAAATTAATGACATTACAATTAGCATTTCTAATGTAACTGCTACCGATGCAGATGTAAATCTCAGTGGAACAATGACAGATGAAAATGGTAATGAAGTAGCAGTATCTGGTGAATTTAATGCGACGATCACAATGTAAACGCAGTGAGTGTTAATTGCGCATAAATAAAGTTACCCACTTGGCATTTTGTCAAGTGGGCTTTTAAAGTTTCTTGTAAAATGAAAATCATCAACTTGTCTATTTTTAATAAGAAGTCAAAGAGTATCTCCGCAATCGTCGAGGGCTGCCAGCAAAATGATGCCAGTTGTCAGGAGTTACTTTTCAAAACTTATGCTCCCAAGTTGCTGACGCTTTGTAGACGTTATGAGCAATCGTCTTTTGGTGCACAGGATATTTTGCAAGAAAGTTTCATCGCCATTTTTAAAAATATAAAACAATACGACTCGACTAAAGCTACCGTGGAAACCTGGATGAAAAAAATAGCCGTCAATACCGCGCTAAAAGTTTTAAGAAAAAGAAAAGTACGATTTGTTGAGATGGAAGAAGAATACATCAATATCAAAGAAGATGTGTTAGTGGAGGACGTCGAACAAATATCAGAAGAATACATCCTAGAAGTACTTAAAACTTTACCGCTGGGATATCGTACCGTGTTTAACCTGTACGTTATTGACGGCGTTTCTCATCGAGAGATTGCGGAAGCTTTGTCGATCAGCGAATCTACTTCAAAGTCTCAATTGTCAAAGGCTAAGAAAATGATTCGTACGCAATTGAAAATTAAAACTAATAATAAAAAGTCGGGATACCCGAGTTAATTAATGTTTGGTATGGAAAATAAAGATTTACATAAAATCATTGAAGAAAGAATAAATGACTATGCTTCTCCGCTAGATGTAGATGTTGCATGGTCTGCTTTTGGGGAACGAAAACAACGCGAGAAGGATCGTCGTAAACGTTACTTTTTATTGCTGTTATTTCTATTTCTTTTGTTTGGAACTTGTACTGTTTTTTACTTTGGAACGGATCAAGTCACAGGGGGAAAAACAAACGCATTTGCAATGGAAAAGGAATCAGGAATCACTCCGTTAGAAAGGGAAGAAAAGCAGATAACACATCAGGGAATTACGGATTCACAGTTGTCTATAATTGATAAAGCTGAAAGTACTTCTCCTTTGACCAAAAGGGAAAGAAAGTCCGAAGTTGAGTTAGCTTCTTCACGAGTAACTGAGTTGAAAAAATTAAAAAAATTAGAAGAAAATTTTTATGAGCAGCAAGCTGAAACTAGTGTGCTAGGTACAAAAGGTGAAGAAGGAAATAAGGAAGTTGCTAATAGCGAAACGGTTACAATAAACGAAAAAAGCACTAAAATAACTAAGGAGGTAAAAAGTACGCTGAGCGAAGTAGCCTCAATAAATAGTAAGACAATAGCCAATACTTCCTCAAGCAAGGAAGCGCAACAAAAATTTATTATTCCTTTTGTCGCACAGCGTTCGTTAGAATTATTGGAGAAAAGAACTCCTAGACAAAAGCTATATTTCCATCAACTGACAAAGCCACCATCTGCGGTTCGGACCTCTCGGAAATTAGAGACTTACGTTTTAGGAGGACTCTATCGAAGTCAACAAAAATTTAGTGCAACGAAGTCAGAAGCGGAAGCCTATCAAGAACGGCGATCAAATAGCGAAACGAATTTGGAAACTTACGCCCTAGAATTAGGGATCAATTACTACCTCGCAAAACGATCGTTCATTGGATTTGGTATTCATTATGCGCAATGGTATGATCGCTTGGATATTCAATATGATCGAGAGAGAGTTTATGAATTTGAAAATGTAGTCGTCAAAACCATCAAGCGACAACCACAAGGTACTATTGATGAAATATACGGAGATACTACAATCGTAGGTGTAGAAACAGTACTGGCGAAATATTATAACACGTACACTACCATTAGTGGAAGCTTGATTTTTGGGCATTATTTTTTGCAGAAAAATAGATTTTTACTGGGTTTGTCAGGAGGTTTAAATTATAATTTCCAGGCTGAAACGAAAGGGAAAATTGCGGCAGGAACTGGAGAAGAAATGGTGATAAATAACGATAACTATCGTGCTGCCTTTGGCTTAGGTGTAGCGATGAATATACATTTAGATTATAAAATAAATGCTCGATTATACTTGGAAGTAAGACCAGGAGCCAACTATTGGTTGTCTTCGATCACCAAAGACAATGATCGTCTACAGGCTCACTTGTATCAGTTTGGGTTAATGACGGGATTGAAATATCGCTTCTAATTACTTCAATAAAAAAAACAAGCGATCCAATTCATTGGATCGCTTGACAATGTTTAAAACCATATAAAAATAAGGGTATTATAATGAGCGTGTTAAAATTACTCGGTATCTTTTAAGATTTTATATGTTTTCGTTCCTCGCTTTCCAGCAATAAAGAGTTCATAAAATCCAGTAGGCAGATGTTTTAAAGAAAAACTTTCTGTTATCTGATCTGCCGATACTCGAATTGTTCTTTTTTCGATAATTTGTCCGAGTCCGTTCACCAATTTCAAATCTAGTACTTCGTCTTTCGATGCATTGATTTCTACCGTAAATTCATCAATCGTTGGATTTGGAAAAATGCGAATTACTTCCGAGGTCAAATCTGCACAATCTGCAAAAGCAACTTCAGAGAAGCTATGCTTTCCATCAAAATCAATCTGCTTTAAGCGATAGACTTGATACGTTGAAGATTCTTCCAAGCGGTAATTGTAAAAGTTCGTTTCCGTAGAAGTTCCAAAGCCTTGCAGTGTAGCGACTACGATCCAATCTTTTCCATCCCGAGAAGCTTCCAACTCAAATTTTTCATTGTTTGTTTCAGAAGCAGTGGCCCAAGATAGCAAAGTCGCATTGTCTTTACATTCGGCTTTAAAAAAGCTTAATTCAATCGGTAAAGGCGCTTGAGAAGGACTACCGAGCGTCCAAATAGAAAATCCGTCTACACCAGATTTTTCTACCCAATTTTCAGTTGTGTTTCTGCTGTCAAAACCTTCTCTTGACCAAGTCGTTCCGCCATCGGTACTACGGTAGAGTTCCAATTCTGATTCATTCAATCCGTTGAGTTCGCTATCGAGATAAGCAAATCGAATGGTTGCATTTAGTCCTGTATTGTTCGTCGCACTGATATCATAGTATCGATCAATACCGTAACCACTATTAGGACCCGTTGGCGTGAGATGACCTCTAGCAATCGTGGTTGTCCCTAGGTTTGCGTCGGAAGAAATCGTCATACCTAAATTCCCTGGGTTGACTTCACTAGGCGCATCAAGGTCGCCAGATGCATTTGCGGTTCCTCCGGTTGCACCGATAATACTTTGTCCCATCGCTTCTGAAACAATTGATCCATTGATTCCAAAATTCAAAAGGTTTCCATTGAGATCTAATTGCCCCGAACTAAAAGTTAAGGTATTATTGACTAAGATATCCCGATCCAAAACGACGGGCTGTGTGGTCTGTATTTCCAATTTGTGAAAATTAATTGGACTGGCACCACTGATACTAACATTTGATGGAAAAGCCGCCGAGATAATAGCAACATCTGAAGCCGATCCGGGGACTAATGTTCCGTTGTTTACCACATTCATTTCTTTACAGACCAAATGAACGTCCCCATTCAGGACCATTTGGGTATTTGTACCGATTTCTATATTGCCCTGAGCAAAGGTAAAAGCGCTACAAAAAATGAAAAGTGGAAATGTAAAAATTAATTTTTTCATGGGCTTTATTTTTTCTTTTGAGTGGAAATTAATGAGGCTTTTGCACTAGTCGCAGTATTTTTAGTTGTTTCCTGCTTTTTGGCTAAGCTAGAAAGTTGAACTGATTGCTGTGCGATCTTCGCATTCGCTTGTTCTAGTTTCTCGTTGAGTTCTTTTACCGCTTCTACTAAGACGGGCACTAGATTCGCATATTCTACAGAATAGTATCCATTGTGATCTTGATTCACGACCTCTGGTAAAATAGGTTGTAAGTCTTGTGCGATAAATCCAATTTCGCGACCTCGGGTAAAGTTCTTTTCTGGAAACTCAGTATGTCTCCAATCAAAACTTACGCCTTTAATTTGTAATACTTTTGTCAAAGCATTTTCTAAAGGTTGAATCGCTTTTTTGAATCGTCGATCAGAGCTATTGGTGTAAGGACTTGTCCCAGCAACGGTACCATTCACATCTAAAGTATAGACGGGATTAGCATTTCGAATCCCAACTTTTCCGTCTTTTGAAACAACGATATCTTGTGCTGCCGTTGGTGGCGTACCTACCTTAACGCTAAATCTCATATCCCAACCCGATGGCGAATTATAGACGTTACTATAATAATTTCCACCCGTGTGAAGGTTACCTGTGTGCCCTAAATGGCTCATGTTGGAAGATAAGCCATGAAAGCGAACGGTATACTGGCTACCCGCAGCGAGGTTAATATTTAAGGAAGAAAGATCAAAGGTGATGGCTGCATTATTGGTATTGTTATAACTAAAAGACTTAGAACCAAGGTTGGTACCACCAGTACCGTTGCCGGCGTATACCGTAATGGTTCCACTACAGGCGTGAAGTCCATTAGGATTGATTTGAAAGCTATTCAAAAGACCTCCTGCGTTAGCGGTAAAAGATTGATAAACCGAGCTAGTTCCATACATTCCAGTATTGGAAGAATTAACGGATGCTGCTGTAGCTTGCTGTGCAGCTACAGGATCAGTACGGATGTGGAAAATGCCCGCGGGGGTAGTCCCGATTCCCAATTCACCATCACTAGTTAAGACCATGGATTCGTTGCCATCGGTATCAAAACGAATGGTGTTTTCATTGGCAGATTCTTCTACTTGGATTTTGGTGTCTCCGTCATCATCGGAAACTAGAGTCGCTTCGCCACTATTCAATTCTGCCCATGCACTAGATTCGTAGTACCAAAAAGAATTGGTAGAGGTATCAAAAACCAAAAGCCCGTTTGCTGGATTCGCAATACCTGTTCGTTGCGAAGAGGTCATTCTAGGCGCTAAAAATCCTTGCTCGGTGGATTGTAAGTCTAAAATGGCGGAATCATCTGCGATGGCGCCAGACTTGTTAATAGAAATGTTTTGAGCGGTAATGTTTCCTATGAATAATAGGGAGAGTAAGCTTACTAGGAGCTTGTTTTTAATTTGTCTCATAATTTGAACGTATGGTTTAATAGATTTAGAAAATGACAACTTGTGCCGTAAATGTTATACTGGCATAAAGTCAAAATCATCTCCATTTAACTATACTTATGTTGCAAAAGACTATAAAAACAGCTTTAATCAGGTCATTTTATTGTTTTTTTGTGCTATTCCCAATAAAATCTTTTGGTCGCATACCAAATTGGTCTTTAAAGCACTTGAAAAAGTAATTGGGATTATTAAAACCTACCATGTAAGCAATCTCGGAAGCATTACCCGCAGATTGCTCTAATAATTGTTTGGCATGGTCTAAGCGAATCGTTCGGATGAAGACGGCGGGACTTTGATTGGTGATAGCTTTTAGTTTCCGATAAAACTGAGAACGACTGAAGCCGATGGCTCGACTTAGTTCATCCACACCGAAATTAGGATTGCTTATATTTTTTTCTACGATTTTTAAAAGTTCGACTAAAAACTGATCTTCTCTAGACGTTACTTTAATTTCGGAAGACTTAACGACTAATTTTTCTGAGAAGAGTACCCGTAGTTTTCGGCGCTGTGTAATTAGGTTTTTAATTTTTGAAAAAAGAATAGCTTGATTAAAAGGTTTAGCGATATAATCGTCGGCACCGGCATTTAATCCTGCTTGGATATTTTTGTTCTCTGCTTTCGCAGTCAATAGAATAACCGGAATATGACTCGTTCGGTGGTCTGCTTTAATCGTTTTACAAAAATCAAAGCCGTTCATTTCAGGCATCATTACGTCACTGAGGATTAATTCAGGAGTATGTTCAAATGCTTTTTCTAATCCCGCTACGCCGGATTGGGCAGTGATAACTTGATACTCTTCCTTCAATTGCTCTTCTAAATAGCTTAAGAGGTCTGTATTATCTTCGAGTAACAGAATTAAAGGGCGATTGTCTTCCGCTTTTGGTGCAACCGTATCGGGTTGATAATAAGTTTCCCCCAGCAAATTTACTTTTTGTGCTTGCCAATCGTCGTGCGCCATAATTTCGTGGTTGGATAAGTGGGCTTTACGAAGTAAGAAGTTTAAAGTAAAAGTAGTTTTTACACCCCATTCACTTTCTACTCGAATCGTTCCATGATGCAAGTGCACCATTTCTTTAACCAAAGACAAGCCGATGCCCATGCCATCATGTTTGCGTGTATCTCGATCATTAGATTGATAAAAGCGATCGAAGATATAAGGTTGATGCGTTGCGGCAATACCAATTCCGGAATCTTGGATTTGAAGTTGTGCTTTTCCGTTTTGTATGGTGAGCAAAACGTTTATGGTATCGTTTTCTGCCGTAAACTTAAAGGCGTTGTAAAGCAAATTTAAAAGGATCGTTTCCATCTTATTAGGATCAAAATAGAGCAGGATGGATTTTTCTGTGCTAAAAAAGCTCAATTCCTTTTTTTGTGCTACGGCAAGCGGTTTAAATGATTCAACAATATGAACAGTAAAATCAACCAAGTCTAGTTCTTTAGCTTGCAATTGGAAATTACCTTCTTCGAATTTCGACAAATCAGTCATTTGATTAATGAGTCGTTCTAACCGATCCCCATTCCGAAGCATTCGATCTAATTCGGTACTCGGAATATTGATTAGGTCATTATCGCGCTTGGCGGAAGCATGAATTTGTCGCAGTGGATTAATCAGTAAGGTCAGCGGTGTGCGCAACTCGTGCGAAACATTTGTCATAAAGCGCGTTTTATTTGCATTCAATTGCTCTAACTGTTCTGTTTCCTTTGCTTTAAATTTCAGTCTACTTTGAAACCAAAGAAAAGCGAGGAGACTACAAAGCAACAAAATGCCTACAATAGAAGCTGTGCGGTATCGTTGTTGGTTAATGATTAAAGCTTGTCGAGCGAGTTGTTCTTTTTGGATATCTGTTTTAAATTTAGTTTCCATTTCCATTAACGCAACGGCTTTTTCCTGATTCACAATGGAATCTCTCAAGGTTTCCACTCTGCTTAAATAAGTATAAGCTTTAGGAAAGTCTTTGATGTTGGCATAAGCATCCGCCAGATTTTTATAGCTATCCGCGATAGAAAATATATCATCTTTGGTCAAGGCAATTTGTAAGGTTTTTTCTCCATAGAAAATGCTCTTTTGTTCTTGTCCTGTTTTAGCATATAAAGTAGCCAGTTCATTGTAAGAGTAGAGCATACTCACGGTATCTTTATTTGCTTCTTTTGTGGCTAAGGAAGAAAGCAAGAGTTTTTCGCCTTGTTCATACTCATCGATGTAGACCAGCATTCCACCCAAGGAAGTTTCGATTTTCGCCTTGATGGAAGAGGGGAGGAGTTCCACGTAAGGGTTTTTTAATAATTTTCTCATGCAGGCGATCCCTTTGTGCGGATGATCTTCTGCTTTCCCAACTTTATAGGAGTTTCCTATTCCATAAATAATCTGAGCTTGCGTCAGGAGATCCCCTTCTTTTTCAAAGTGGCTTAAAGCGGTATTGTAGTGCGCAACGGCTTTATCTACATCATGTTGTAAGCGATGAAAATTCCCAAGCTCAAAATGAATGTCTGCGACTGCTGCGGGAACATTGCCTGCCTTTTCGGCGCGCTGCAAAGCTTCCATTAATAATTCAAAGCCTACTTGTGTTTTTCCTGACATCGTATAGCGGTAGGCTTTATCCGTGATAATATCCAATGCTAGGCTTAGATCATCTAACTCATTGGCATAGCGGATGGCTTCCTCGAAATAGGGAATGGCTTGGTCCAGCCTTGCATTTTTTCCAAAATGAATCCCTAATTTATGATTTGCTTTTGCTAAAGCTTGGGTATAACCAATCGCAGCAGCTTGGGCTATTGCTTTTTGGTAAAACTCGAGTTTGTCCGTTGCGTTGTTTTGTAAATGGCCAATGGCTAGCAGTTGATCAACGTAAGCTGTCCCTTTTTTTTGTTCCAAATTTTGGATAAGGCTATCTAAAGTGGACACTTCTTGAGCCGTCGTACTGGAGCTTTGCCATTGAAAAAATAAGGCGAGAAAGATCAGTCTTAATGCGATCGTTTTTAAGTTTGAGGTCTTGTTTAGCATTTTCGGTGTTAGTTGGAGTTATAGCTGAGTCACGAAAATACACATAGTTTTTATTTTATATATGTTTACAACAATAAATATGCTCAAAAGTTATATTTTAAAACTAGAGGTTTGAGCTAGAAGCTGGCCAAATCACTAGTATTTAGCGCTATTCAATTGAGGATTTAAGCATCATAATCACCATAAGATAAAGAGCGGTGTTGATATAAAAATGCCCCTTCGATCACGTTGGAGCGACCGAAGGGGCATGTTATGAATTGATTTAAAATGGAAGCTTGTTTTACTACTTAGAGATCTACTCGATCTACTCCCATCAAAAAACGATGTTTTACTGTTTAATTTAAATAATTCTCTTCGAAGAATGCTCGGTATTCCGTAATATCCTTTGCTTTGAGTACTTCTCGGTAATTAAACTGAGTAATTACAAAAAGCTCATATTCCGTTCTACTAGCGAGGAAGTCTTTACTATTGCTTTTGACACCTTGGAAATAATTCATAGCAGCTTCCTTATTTTTAAACCTTCGAATGACGAGCACTGGTGTTTTAGCCTCTCGATCTAGGTAGATATTAGAAATCCGGAGTTTGTCCAGTTTGTTATTCTTCCGGTTGTAGTCGGATACTGAAATTTTAGCAGGAGATAATTTCTTATCGTCTTTCAAGAGGACAAGTGCGTAATGTACCTTATTGTCTTGAATCTTGTACTTACCACCATTTTCTTTATCCTTTTTACTTTTACCGGCTCGTACGTTCGTTTTTTCCCCTAGGAGTCGTAAAATTTCGTTGGCTCTTTTTTGTTCGGCTGTTTCCGGATATTTCGCTACGACTTCTTTCAAAGACTTTATATAATCTTCTTTACCCTTGATATTCCCCAAGCACATTGCGTTGAGTAATGCAAACTTTGCGTTGAAAGCATTATTAGGGCCAAAGAGCTGATCGGCTTGCGTGACTTTATCATACGCGGTTTTAAAGTTGCCTTCTTGGAAATTGAAGAAAGTTTCGTTGTAATACAAAATCAATTTTCGTTCCTCTTCCTTACTAGCCGCTAAGAAATTAGGATCCTGCAAAACACGAGCGTAAGTCGTATTGGGATATTTCTCAATGATCTTGGCATAATAAGCTTTAGCGGCGCTGGTTTGTTTCAGGTCTGTATGTGCTAAATAAAGGTAATACCAAGCATCAAGTTCATTTTTCGTCTTTGGGTATTTCTTTAATAAAGTTTCTAAGGTTTCAACGGCTTTTTCGTTTTTGCTTAGTTTTTCGCGGTACAAACGACCCAGTGCAAAAAGTGCTGCTTCAATTTTTTGATTGGCTATTTTTTTATCGGCTGGCGTATTAGGAACATCCTTGAGTAAATCTGCGACTTCTTTGTCGCTTAACTCTTGCAGCGCAATTTTTTCTGGATCTTCCTCTTCTATGCCAAAATTGGCTAAGCCAGATCGGTTGGATCGTCGCCAATTATCTTCCAAGTTTCTTTTCCCCCAGAGGCGTTCGAAATCTTTTCCTCCTTTTCTCAGGGCTCGTTCGTTGTAAGCAAAGAAAGTACTCGGGCTCGTTCTTCCTCTTAACGGGGAAGTACTAGAAGCGGTATTTCGACCGCCACTCTTTTTGTATTTATCGTATTTGCCGGGCGCCTTGGTGGATGCCGTTTTTTCTTTTTCCTGTTGTTGCTTCAAATTCAGTGCGAGTAAGCGCTTTTCATCGTCGGTCATAGCGCTAATCATCAGCAAGCTATCTTGCAACTTGATCGTGGATAAATTTCTGGCGATGTCCGAAAGGTTATTGCCATAGATGGAGATTTGATCGTAGCGTTCGTCAGTTTTGTCCATTACGAGTAGCGTGCTATCGTAATAGTTCTTTGCTTCGACGTATTGCTCCGTATCAAAATACAATTCTGCGAGCTGGAGGTAAGATTCTGTTTTTTGTGCACTATTTTTTTGGCTATATGTAAGCGATAATTTCAAATTATCAATCGCTTCCTGCTTGTCTTTTCCTTTTAAAGAAATCTCTGCGAGGGCGTAATAAATTTGATCTTTATAATCCTCGTTTTTGATGTCTTTCAACATTTTCTTGAGGGAAGACTTCGCTTCTTCTGCCGTAGCTTGCCCATTGACGTAAGCATTTTGAGCCAGATTAAGCTTAGAGCTAAACTCCATTTCGTAATCCGTACTGTATTTTAGTGCTAGGTCAAAATATTCCAAAGCGACATCTCCACGCCCCTCATTTTGATTAATCTGAGCGATAATGTAAGCGTAGCGTGCTTTGTTGGTTTTTTCCTTTGCCAATTCAAGTGCCTTCTTTAGCGGTTCTAAGGCTTGATTATAATTTTTTTGTTTGAGGTGAAAATGTGCCTGTACCGCGGCCATTTCTCTGCGGATATACTTGAAGGTCTTAGGATCTTTGTCCATTGCCATCAAAATATTTTGCGCCTGCTCGTAAAATTCTCTTTCGATGTGATTTCTAGCCAACCAAAGCATCGCTTCTTGGTAGGCGGGTCGGTGCTTTAAGAAGTACTTATCTGGTTTTTCTTCGTTGCCCTCGTTACTAACTGTTTTAGCTTCTTCTTTTTTTGTTTCCTCTGCGATCTTGGTTACAGGCTTGGTTGCTTCTTTATCTTTGGTAGATTTCTTTTTCTTACTAGCATTTTTGCGTTTTTTCTTCTTACGTCTTTTCTTTTTTTCCTTTGCGAGCTTCTTCTTTTTCTTTTTCGCTTGTTCTCTTTTTTTCTTTTTCTTTTTGGCTGCTTTTTTCTTGTTTTTTTTCTTTTTGCTTTTACTGGCTCGTTTCTCCATGGCTTCGGGGCTATACTCTTCCGTCAGGTAGAGCAGGGTTTCCTCTGCGGATTCAAAATCTTTCTTGAGATGTTGTGCCTGAGCGATGAGTAAGTAGCAATCATCTGTCCAGTGACTAGCTCGATGGAGCGAAACGACGATGGATACTTTCTTGATGGCATTATCCAAATCGCCTGCGACGGCTTGTGGGTTAGGAGCAGCGATGTACTTGTAAAGGTCAAGTACTTTATTATAATTATCTTGATGTTGCTGATTTAACTTGTCAATACTCTCAGTTAATAGTACATTTGCGTTAAAATAACCATTGTATTTAGCGGTAGTATTGTGGTAAACTCTACCCAAGAAAGAAGGTTTTTCGTTCTTTTTTTTCTTGGAAGCACAACCGACAGCCAGCAGTACGACGAGTAGTATAAAACTAATTTTGTTGAGTTGTTTCAAACTATAAGAATTTAAAATTCGTTGATGATGTAAGTGCCTTACAATGAAGTTGTTTGAGAACTATTTTGAATCTTGCAGCCGAAGCATTGACTACCAGATACTGCTGCTTTTTCTCGTCCCGTAGCTAAGCTACATAAATTCTGAATAGAATTTACCGTTAAGGATGGGAAAAAGAAAGAGCTTTGCCCTGATAATCAAGCCCTTATTCCTGTCTGACCGGCAGGCAGGTCCGGCGCTGAGTATACTTTTTAAACAACATCAATAAGAAAACTGAATAAAAGTAGCTTAAGTATATAATACTTCTCAAGTCTATTTTTGTTTCAATTTTTGAAGACCCATTTTTTTTAAGTTAATTTGCTTTATTTTATAACTAGAATCCTGCAAATTTATTTTAATTTTTTCAAATTTAGAATAATGCCAGACGAAAATACTGCGGAAAAGACTTTGATGGAGAGATTAAAGGATACTTATCGTTTAGTTATCATGAATAATGAGACTTTCGAAGAGGTAGGATCTTATAAGCTTTCTCTGCTCAATGTATACATTATTCTGAGCTCAATTGTCGTTTCGGTCGCGTTAGTTGTTATTGCTTTGATTATTTTTACCCCAGTAAAAAGATATATTCCAGGTTATGGTGACATCAATGAACATAAGGAATTACTAGCATTAAATAAAGAAATTGCGGCACTAGAAGAGGAGTTGGTGGCACAAAAGGCTTACACGGACAACTTTCGTAAGATTTTAGTGGGGGATGTGCAAAATGAAACCGAAATTTCAGAAGAAGCAAATATTATTGACGACAGTTTACTGAATGTTTCCCGTATCAAAGAGGATGAATTATTACGGAAAGAAGTAGAATTTGAGGAAAAAATTAATGAGAAAGAACTAACAAAATCGGCTAATTTCTCTCCTCGGGAAATGCCTTTGGGACAAATATTTCTTTTTCCGCCCATCAAAGGCGAAATCAGCGCAGCATTTATGATGAATGGGAAACATGATGGTGTAGATATCATGGCTCCTAAAAATACCCCCGTAAAGGCTGTTCTTGATGGCTACGTCATTACTTCCGACTGGACCTTGGAAACAGGAAATACGATTGGCATTCAACATACTAATACCTTGATTTCTTTTTACAAACACAATTCTTCTTTGCTGAAAAAAAGAGGCAGTTTCGTGAAAGCAGGAGAAGCCGTTGCAATTATTGGGAATACAGGAACGCTTTCGGACGGTCCGCACTTGCATTTTGAGTTGTGGTACAAAGGAAAACCAGTAGATCCTCAAGAATTTATCAATTTCGATTAGGAGTGTTAAGTTAGTCTCCTTAAAAGCTATCTTTTATTCCTTTTTGGACGGAAGTCTTCGTTGAGTAAAAGGAATACTCTTCCGGTAGTTTGGGAAACGATCTATCCGACTAGTCAAAAGAGGATTCGAGCTAGTAAGTGATTTTATTGGTATTGGTACTTAAGTAGTAAAAAACATTAGGTTTTTGCTGCAAATTACCGTATCTTTGCTTTTCTTTCTTGATGCAGTCATTGCGTCACCAAATCATAAAAAAATAACGATGGATCAGAAGCACGAACTAGAGCAAAAGTTCAATGAAAAAGGAGAAAATGTCAGCCCACTATTGCCGGAAAAAGTCAAAAACTTTCTAGTAGACATTGATGGCACGATCACCGATGATGTACCAAACGAAGAACCAGAGCGAATGGGAACTTGCCTACCTTACCCTGATGCGCTGAAGATGGTTAACAAGTGGTACAACGAAGGTCATATTATTACTTTCTTTACTTCCAGAACAGAAGAGCACCGAGAAATTACTGAGTTTTGGCTTAATAAGCATAATTTCTTGTATCACGGATTATTGATGAACAAACCGCGTGGAGGAAATTACCATTGGATTGATAATCATATCGTGAAAGCTACTCGATTTAAAGGAAAGTTTACCGACTTAGTGGTCAAGACTAAGCAAATTGAAGTTTTCCAAAAGTAAATTACCGCCGCTCTTCCTTCCCTTTCTGGGAAGGAACTATATTTTCCGATCAATAATGTCTTTAAGTGCAGGGATAATTTCCGGAAATTGAAAATTAAAGCCAGTCTCTAGTATTTTATCCGCCGATACACGCGTGCTAGTCAGCACGACATCTGCCATTTCGCCCATCGCTAAGCGTAATGCTATCGAAGGAGCGGGTACAATCAAAGCGCTACTTGATAAGGCTTGCTTGATGCTTTTTGTCAATACTTTATTCGTAACGGGATGCGGCGCAACGCCGTTGTAGGTTCCTGCTAACTGTTCGTTTTCGATGGCTTGGATGAAAATTCGGCAAAGATCATCAATGTGAATCCACGAATAATACTGACTACCATCTCCGAAGTAGGTTCCAATGCCCACTTTAAAGGAAGGAAGCATTTTAGCGAGTGCGCCACCTTGCTTCGATAAGACAATACCAATACGGATTTTGACGGTACGAATACCAGTTTTAGCAATATTATCAATTGATTTTTCCCAAGCTTGGGTGCTCGTTGAGAGAAAACCGTCGGTTGGAGGAGCTGAATTTTCGTCAACCAATTGGTCACCTTGTTCCCCATAAAAGCCAATCGCGGATGCGGCAACAAAAGCCTTTGGCGTTTTTACTTTTTGGGAATAAGCGAGTAATAAATTATTCGTTTTGACGCGGCTATTAATAATTAATTGCTTGCGACTTTTTGTCCAAAGTCCATCAGCGATGCCCGCTCCCGCTAAATTGATGATATAATCTGCCTTCTGAATAGCTTCCTCTTCGATAAATTGTTGGTCAATATCCCATTGGAAATATTGATAATCGGCATCTTTTCGTTTTTTTCGACTAAGGATCAGTACTTCGTGGTTTCGTTCTTTGAGTAAAACACGGAGTCGAGAACCAATGAGCCCGGTACCACCTGCAATTAAAACTGTAGACATATTGAATGTATGTTTTTGACCTTAGTTAATTAATGATTATCTTTATTGTTGAAGGTATAACAAAATCATAGGTATAGGGTTCTCTACATGGTAAGTATTATGACGCTTTGTAGAAAATAGTTTCGACCATTGATCAGTATCTAGGAAATAAATAGTAGGCAAACCTCAAACTTGTTTTATTGTAATTTGTATTGGTACTTACTTACCTACGGATAAAAGTTAAGCTGCTTTTATTGGAAAACGGGTGGGTGATTCAACGAAACGAGCACGTGGTTTTACACCTTCTAAGATCGAGCTTAAGGTATCTTTTATATCAAGGGATAATACAATTAACTAACACGCAACTATTATGGCAAAGCAGGGACAAGCTAGGCTTTTATATATTTTGGTGCTTTTTCTTTTTTTTGCTTGTACGACCGACAAAAAAGTAATTCCCACTAAGAATATTGTTACCGTAAGGCTTTCCACTGCTCCTGACAATCTTAATCCCTATACGATTAATGCCGCTGCTCAACAAGTGAGTCTTAAGCTATTTTCTTCGCTTTTATCATTCGATGCTAAAAACTCAACCATGCAGCCTTTTTTGGCAAAGCAGCTTCCTGAAATTGAGTTGCGACCAGATGGCAAGACGAATTATACTTATGAAATCCACGAAGAAGCACGGTGGGACAATGGTGATCCCGTACTCGCAAGTGATTATATTTTCACTCTGAAG
>CALFBG010000158.1 GCA_937951685.1 uncultured Saprospiraceae bacterium
ACCCAATGCAGGAGAACTGTTGCAAGAACTCGAATTGGCAAAATTTGCTGAAATCCCGATTAGCAAAATCAACGATCGAGTCTATCCTTATCCTGTGCAAGCTCGCATTAATCAAAAAACGATTCGTGGCGTTTTGCAATCCTCTTATTCCGCTACCAAAATGAAGCTGGCGCGTTGGTTATTTAGTTTTTTTAACTGAAGTTATTCTAAAACAAATCAAAATATAGTATCTTATGGGCTTGTTAGACAGCTACGTCAAACAAAGCGGTGAAAATTTTAACAAAAAATATAATAACTATGAAAATGAAAATGAAAATGATCCTATTCATTGGTGTGCTTTGCTGGGGGACAACTTTACCCTCACCATTAGCAGCCCAATCTTCCCTCTCTCAATTTGTTTATGATGTTACGATGCTTGATGGCGCTGATGCTGCGCTTGATACTTTTGTGCGCTACGAGCAATCGCCTAAGTTCTATGCGAATCAAGATGAGTTTTTTAAGTGTGCTCAATTATTTTTTCGGATGGGACAAAAGGAAAGTGCGCTTAAAATATTAGGCAAAGCGGAGCAACGATTTTCAAAATTAAAGACTTCGGCAGCACTAAATTTATTTTATTTAGCCATCGAAAAAGCGCCATCGACAATTGCAAAATGGATCGAGAAAAACGCTAACAAAAAAGAATATTACTATAGTGCTTTTGAATTGAATGAAATAGGAATGTCGTTGATGGCGAAGAAAAAATACGAAGCCGCAAAACTTGTTTTCCAACTCAATCTCGACAAAAATCCTACGACAAATTCTGCTTATGAAAGGCTAGGGGAAGCGTATGTTGCGCTAGGAAATCAAGCCAAAGCACTGGCTACTTATCAGAAAGGTTTGGACTTAAACGATCAGCCTACGCTCATTAAATTAGCCCTCGGGGAGCAATTGCCTTATCAAGCTACGGTGCTTCCCAAAGATACGACGCAACTATTTGTATCGGAAGGAAAGACCAATTCACAAATGGTTTTTATTTTTGTGCAAGGTGGTCCTTTGCCGACGCTCGGGATTTATGGAAATGATCCCTTGCTGAATTTCGGATCAGACGACTTTTTGCGCGTACACGTCAAAGAATCTCAAATTATCAATCCTACAATATTAGCTGCAAAGCCGAAAATGACGGCGGCACAAGCGGTGGCGGAACATCAGCTGAGCGCAGAGATTTTGCACCGAACGGTGAAGTACTTTAAAGGTCGGGGAAAAACGGTTTACGTGGTCGGTCATTCTTATGGTTGCTCAATTGGCTTAGAGTATTTGCGAACGAAAGAAGATTTGGCAGATGGATTGATCTTAATGGGATCGGACTTAGATGAAGACCTGCGAAACTATGAAGAAAAAGAAAAGGGCGGTACTTTTATTCGGTGGCAAAATGGGATCGAACCCTACGAGAAGTCCTTCTATGGAGATTTCATATTGGGTACACTTTTTCAAGAAGCGTTATTTCGGGGGCTTGACAATGTTAAACTACTGGTATCGAGTAATCATCAGCAACGATATACGGAGTTGTTGAAAGGAAGAGATCTGAGTAAGGTTATTTTTATGTACGGCAGATTTGACGAAGCGAATGGTCGAACCCAAGCTAGGGAAGTCGAATTTTGGCGCGCGCACGGTGCGCAGGTACGCGAGAGTTACGGCGATCATCACAGTATGCTAGCTAAACCTTATCTCTCGACGGTTTACGAACATTTGACGCAAGGAAAAATCTTGAAAAAATCTGTAGCTTCCATGCTCGCACAAGCGTCGGCGGCGCACGAGTTTGATTTTGCACTCGCGTCGTACCAAGAAAATCCTTCCTCGAATTTGTATCATCCGCTCGACGAAAACGAAATCAATAATTTGGGCTACGAATTGCTTGGACAAGGCAAAAAGCAGGAAGCGTTAGCCGTTTTTAAACTTAACGTAGCAGCGTTTCCGGATCATTGGAATACGCATGATAGTTTAGCGGAGACTTATTTGTTGTTGGGAAATAAACGTTTGGGAATCAAACATTACCAAACGTCTTTGTCTTTGCATCCGGGAAATTTATACGCCATTAAGGCATTGCGGGAGCAACAAAAATAATTTTTTTGCCTTGCGTTGGATTAGTGCCCGTGTAAATAGCCGTAGAGTTGAAAGAAAAATAAAGCGATTCCCGCAGCGACTAAAAACCAATTGGCAATTTGATAAAAAGACTGATAACTTGGAAAAGGTTTCCATTTAGAAATTAAAAATACAATCGGGATTAAAGCTAAGATTTGCCCTAGCTCAACGCCTAAGTTAAAGCAAATAATTTTTTGGAAAAACTGTCCAACACCTAAGTCAAAAGATTGTAAGCGAGTGGAAAGACCAAAGCCGTGGATTAAGCCAAAAAGGAAAACCATGGACAGCAAATTTGGACTATTGCTATTAAACACTTTTTTAAATCCTCCTAAGTTTTCAAAACCTTTGTATAAAACACTCAAGGCAATCACAGCATCAATCAAGTGTTCATCCGCCTTAATGCCAAAGTAAGTTGCTCCGATCAAAGTAATGCAGTGCCCAATCGTAAAGACGGTGATGAAGCGAACAATATCTTTGAAATTGCTGAGATAGAAAATTACGCCGATCAAAAATAAGATATGATCGTATCCTGTAATCATGTGCTTGGCACCTACGTAGATGTAAGCAAGCAAATTTCCATTGGTTAAGGTTTCTTGGTCAGTAGGACTAACGCCGTGGGCAAGTAGCAAAAGTGGACTTAAGAAGAGGAGTAAAAAAGTGAATAGTTTTTGTGGTACTGGTTTCATAAGAAGATGTATTTTGAAATTTTTAAAATTTAACTTTGTTCTAAGGTTTGGTGTTTTGTGGCATCGTTGTACTAGGGTAGTAAGGGGAGTGCCAATTTACTACGAGTAAAAAAAGACCTTAATTTTGTTTTGATACGGACCACCGTAAGGAGCCTGCAATAGCTATGGACATTGAACTATCGTTGATACCGATAGCTGGTGGAACAGTTTATTCATATGCTGTTTCTTTGTAATATTTGTTACTAAACAATTTCATTGTATCGCAAAATAGCAAATGGCAAAAGTGATAATGAAAATGACTGTTCCGATAATAAAAGTATTATAGCATTTTCGTAAATAGTTGAACTTTGCTCCGAGCGAATTACCCAAATAATACAAATCATTGATCATACTATCGTCGAGGTAGCTAGCATTCGCAATCACTTTTTTCATTGCATCCCGATAATGATTAACTTTAATATTATAAAAATTGCCAAAGAAGAAAAGATTTGTTTCTCCTGTATTGAGTTGTTCAAGATTGGTTTTTCCATCCATTTTAATCGGTCGCGTAGAAAGCGTCGCAAAAAACATGGTTCCCAAGCAAGTTAATGTAAAAACGGTGGTTGGAATTAGCATTAGATAATGTGCTGTTAAATGTGTCGCAAATAAGGGAACGCCAATCGTTAGCAATAGCGCACTTACACTCAACATAATGTTTGACTTTTGATCCGCAATCGCGGTTAAGTCAATATGATTTCGCAAGGAAGTTTTGAACATGGTAATTGCCGCTTTATTGCCCGCTAGGGAGTTGGCATACTTTTCCTTTTTAGCGATTTTTTCTAATTCTTTTTTTCGCTTCTTCGTCTTTTGAAGATTTATTTTTTGGCGGTCACCGTAGCGTTCAATGGCGGCTTGAGTATAATAGTAGTGTTCTTGTAATTCTTTTTCACATCTTTCATTCCAAGCTTGATCGCTAGGCGTATAGCCTTCAAGCTTACTCGTAAGTTCCTTGCGCAGGCGAGCCGATCGCAAGCGATATTTTTTTAAACCCCAATAAGCGTAGTAAGCATCACAAGCGATTTTTTCCGTTAGTGATTTTGGCATTTGCTCGGATTGCATTACTGCAATGAGTTGATTCACTTCTTGGATTTTTTCAGTTGGATAGTTATGTTTTTCTAAAAAACTGCTTGCTATGGATTGACTTACCGCAAGGTGTCCCTTGTATTTTTGGGTATAACCCGTATGTTGAAACAAAGTAGCTAAGCAGAGTAATTCTTTTTGCTCATTGGATAGTTTTTCTTCCTTTGCGAGTATTAAAGCTTCTTTTTTCATGATTCGAGTATGGTCAAAATTATGAAAATAGATATCCGCAGGGAGTTGATTAGCGAGTAACTGATAAACAAAAGCGCTTACTTTTTTGCTTTTAATGGAAGAATTGAACTTTACTTCAGTGGTTTTCATTTTAGTATTTATTAAAAACTATTAAGCGCTTCTTCGACGCTACTATCATTATTTACGAGCGTGCGTATCGAAAAAGTTTTTGGTTAACCCAAAAAATAAATTTAACGGCTTTATTCGTCCAATTATTTAGGGAGTTGAAGGGGTTTAGCTAAACCCAACTTTTGCGCCTTAGTCCATTAAAAATGCTAAGATAGCAATTTTCAAAAAGCAGCTTTGTACCGCTGGTTACTATTAATGCATTTTAGACCAATTACATTTTATATATTTGTTGAAAAGATAAAAGCATAAATACCAAGACAAAATGATCTTACCTAATCTATTAATATGAAAAATTTTCTCAAAGAGTTTAAGGAGTTTGCGATAAAAGGCAACATGATTGATATTGCCATCGGGGTGATTATTGGCGGAGCTTTCAATAAAGTAGTTAATGTACTGGTTAAGGAAATCTTTCTCCCGCCTTTATCTTTATTGACGGATGGAAGCAACTGGAGCGATCGGAAATGGATACTCCGAGAAGGGGTGGAAGTGGAAGGGCAAGCCAAAATAGAAGAAATAGCCATCGGATACGGAAAACTCATCGAAGCAGGCTTTGATTTTCTAATCATTGGTTTTACGGTCTTCTTAGTTGTTAAATTTATGAATGTGCTTCGGGCACGAGCTCAAGACCCAGAGGATAAAGCGGTGAGTACGCCTAAAGAAATTGAATATTTGAAAAAGAATACAGACTTATTAGAACGGCAAGTCGTACTATTAGAAAAAATTGCGCAAGAGCAATAACTAGCTTGGTCGGAGCTTTGTTTTTCTTCCGTGCATTGTGTATCTTTAGAAGAACAATGAAATTAACATATGGAATCCAATATATTTGAAGAACAACAACGATTTACGCAATGGTGGCTCTGGCTGCTGTTACTCGGCGTTAGCGTTTTGCCAATCATTGGTATTTATCAACAATTGATCCTTGGAAAAACCTTTGGGAATAAGCCGATGTCGGATACGGGCTTAATCATTTTTGCCATTTTTACTTTTTTGTTGCTAGGATTATTTTATGTCATGCGGTTGGATACCAAAATTAATCGAGAACATATTTATTTTAAATTTTATCCCTTTTTGGAAAAAAAGATAGCTTGGGAAGAGATTCAATCCGCTGAGATAGTAGACTATGGCTTTGTTGGTTATGGGATTCGGATTGGCACAAAGTATGGAACTGTTTACAATACTAGTGGAAGTAAAGGATTAGCGCTACGAACGAAAAAAGGGAAGCAGCTTTGTCTGGGCACTCAAAAACCAGAAATCTTAGCACAATGGTTAGCGCAGCAGCAAATAGATTTGACGCCAAAGTAAAGGTTTTGGTGCAGGATAGTAGTCAAGCTAAGCTAAAAAAGCTTGACGCTACAGTACGCGATTTTTAAAACAACGATGCCTGAATGAAGAAAATGTGCTTAGCGGTAAGCTTACTACTCTCCGTTGCTTTTTTACTCGCTTGTAGCTGTAAAGATAAGGATTTATCTTTCGCGCAAATACCTGAAATATCCAAGCATTACAATCGCATTTTTCTGGGTAAACTCCTTGCCCAAAGTGGTAGGCAGTTTCGAATGGAAGTCATTGAGAATTTTAAAAATACGGAGGAAGGAGAAGTCATCGTGGGAATGGGCGGTTCGGGCTGTGATTGGTTACTCCAAACGCCAGGCTATTACTTAATCTACGGTAGGCATCTTGATTTTGGGGATTTAGAAGTCTCTCTTTGTTCTCCAAGTAGAATGCTTGAAAAAGGCGCGTATCAGCAATTTTTGACCATCAAAGCCGAACAAGTTCCCCCCGCAGCAATTCAACAACGATACGATAGCCTACTCGCAGAGATCAAGTTACTGCAATTTCTACAAACGCAGCAAAAAGTAAATACCGAACAGCTTAAGTCCCGTAATCAATGGAGGGTTGGTCTGCTATTCTTTTTCTTGGTCTTACTGGCTGGAATAATCGCTTTTTGGTGGCATCGTGCTTAGATTTAAAAGAAAAGCCGAAAACTACTAGTAGAAATTGCCGATAAACCCTAATTTCGTCCAAAGATTTTCTCTTAACCTATCTAGCTAATTCCAACTTGCCCAATGATCTTATTAAGCGCTCAAAATCCCTTCATCCTTAATTTTGTCATCATTGGATTGATTATTATCGCATTGGGTGTGATTCTAAGATATTTTCGGCAACCTTACATTATTGCTTACATCATCGCGGGGGTGCTATTAGGGAAACACGGTTTTGGCATCATTGCCAACGAAGAACTGATTACGACTTTAGGCGATTTTGGTTTACTGCTACTGCTCTTTTTCATTGGAATGGAAATCAGTTTACCCAATCTATTGAAGATTTGGAAAATTCCTGCCTTTGGTACTTTATTTCAAATTTTGGGAAGTATTTTCTCTGTGAGCCTGATTGGTTTGTGGATAGGCTGGGGATGGAACCAAATTATTGTTTTAGGCTTCGTGATGAGTTTTAGTAGCTCTGCCGTAGTGATTAAATTGCTTGGCGACAATGCGGAAAGCGGTACGAGTTTGGGGCAGAGCGTGATTAGTATTCTAATTATGCAAGATATTTTGTTTATTCCTATTTTGTTGGCAACGAACTACTTAGGCGGAAATAGTCCGACGACTACCGAAGTTGTTTTGCAACTAATTGGTGCGAGTCTTTTGATCGCAGTAATCGTTTGGATTTTGAAAAAGAAGACCTACAGTTTGCCTTTTAGCGCAGAGATTGAAAAAGACCACGAATTACAGGTCATCTTAGCCTTTATTGTCTGCTTTGGTTTCGCGGCGATTACGGCACTTTTAGGCTTATCCGCAGCGCTCGGTGCTTTTGTGGGGGGAATGGTCATCCACGCAGCTCGCTCCTCGGCTTGGATTCATGATAGTTTAAATTCTTTTCGGGTGATTTTTGTCGCCTTATTTTTCGTTTCGGTTGGGATGTTGATCGACCTACAGTTTTTATCGGCGAACCTCAAAGTAATCAGTTTGATTCTGGTCGCAGTATTAGTGACCAATCATCTGATCAATGCGATCATTATTTATTACTTCGAACGAAACTGGCGCAAAAGCTTGTACGGCGGTGCGCTATTGGCACAGATTGGAGAGTTGAGTTTTATCATCGCTTCGAGTGCTTTTCAAATTACCGTCATCTCTGAATTCAGTTACCAACTTACCATTATTGTCATTTCCTTAAGTCTACTGGTAAGTCCTTTATGGATCATTGGCACCAAAAAATTGCTTGGTGATTCCTTGCCGGAAAACACTAAGTTGGAAGTAGAGAACACTCCGCGGTAAACCTTCTTAGCATACCATGCTGTTTTTTTGCTGAAAAGCTTTTTTCGGTACCGTTCCCTTCCTATTTACTTCCTTCCGCTAAGAAAATTTTGGCTCGACAAATCCAAGCTTAGCCTTGTTCCCGTATATACCTTTACCAACGGAATTATTTTAAGCTGCTTTGAATGGTTTCCTCAAAAGAAACTTGAGCAACTTAAATTACAGTTGACTTTATTCGAAAGTTCTTTTTGCAGAAAAATGAACATTGATAATCAGTTAGTTATAGTTTTAGATTCTCCTTTCGAATAATGTCTAGTGTATTAAAAACCTTCTCCACAAAGTAATGCTTACCACAGCTTTGTTCAAGACAGGAATTAGGAATTTCTGAAATTATATTACTTTTGAAGGAAACTTTGAGATAGGTGTCCTTTATAACTACAGCAACTTTATGAAACGAATCTTACTTTCCCTTAGCTTATTTTTATTTGTTATTCCTCTTTTTGCACAAGCCTTGCAAGGGCAAATTATAAATGCGAAACGCGAAGCCATTGCTGGCGCACAAATTTTAAATCTTTCCAATGGATTTCACACGCATAGTGATCAACAAGGCAAATTTGTATTGCAACAAGTCAGTCTGGAAGATCAGTTGGAATTTTCACATCTGGGTTACGAAATTAGAAAGGTTTTTATTGATACTTTATCCGAAGTGCTAACGATCGTCTTGGAAGAAAAATCCATTTCCCTCCGAGAAGTCGTCATCATGCCTCAAGTGGACGCACTCAATGTAATCACCGAAATTGATATCGAAACCAACCCTGTCAACTCCTCGCAAGACATTCTTCGCCAAGTTCCAGGCTTATTTATTGGGCAACACGCTGGTGGCGGCAAAGCAGAACAAATTTTTCTTAGAGGTTTTGATGTCGACCACGGAACGGACATTGCGATTACCGTAGATGGAATGCCCGTCAATATGGTTTCGCACGCTCACGGACAAGGCTACGCAGACTTGCACTTCGTGATTCCAGAAACGGTAGATCGAATTGATTTTGGTAAAGGACCTTACTTCGCCGAACAAGGAAATTTTAATACTGCGGGATATATTAATTTTAAGACAAAACGCAACGTGACCAATAGTGCTTTAAAATTAGAAACAGGACAATTCGGTACCCAACGCATGCTAGGAACCTTGAAATTATTAGACAACGAAAAACACCAAAGTTACTTCGTTACAGAATACCTGCGCACGGACGGCCCTTTCGAAAGTCCACAAAACTTTGACCGCATTAATCTCTTTGGAAAATATACAGGAACAATTAATGCTTCCGATAATATTGCAGTGACCCTTTCACATTTTAAAAGTAGCTGGGATGCGTCTGGACAAATTCCTCAGCGGAAGGTGGATGATGGTTCTATTGGGCGATTTGGTGCCATTGATGACACCGAAGGCGGAGAGACGAGTCGGACAAACTTCTCTCTAGATTATGTCAAAGCACTCCAAAATCGCGCTTTTCTTAAGAGTACCGTTTTTTACAGCAAATATGCGTTTGAATTGTATTCCAACTTTACTTTTTTCTTAGAAGACCCAATCAATGGTGATCAAATTCGACAAAAAGAAAATCGAGAGATTTTTGGCTTACGTAGTGAATACAACCAAAGTTTTTCAACGGCGACTTTTGATGGAAATTGGCAAGTAGGGGGACAAATTCGGAACGACCAAATTAAAGACAACGAATTATCCCACACCCGAAACCGGAAAGAAACGCTAACGGAAATCCAAAAAGGCGATATCAACGAAACCAACTTTTCCACTTTCCTCAATGCTAACTTTAATTTTGGTAAATGGACAATTAATCCAGGCTTACGTTTTGATTATTTTGATTTTCAATATCAGGATGCTTTAGCCGTAAAGTATCAAACGCAGTCGACCCAAGCGACAATTTTCAGTCCCAAGCTGAACATTCTTTACAACTATTCTACGGCGGTACAATTTTACGCGAAAGGCGGAAAAGGCTTTCACGCCAACGATACACGAGTTGTCGTTGCACAACAAGGTCAAAAAACACTACCTGCGGCGTATGGCTACGACTTAGGTTTACTTTGGAAACCGTCTCCTCAGTTGTTAGTAAATGCAGCATATTGGTTTTTGTATTTGGAGCAGGAATTTGTATACGTAGGCGATGCGGGAATTGTAGAACCAAGCGGTCAAACGCAACGCCAAGGACTGGACTTAAGTCTTCGCTACCAGCCGATGAAATGGCTATTTTTAAACTTAGATGGAAACTATGCTTATGCTCGATCAACGGAAGCGCCAAGCGGAGAAGATCGTATCCCTTTAGCGCCAGATTTTACGATGGTCGCTGGCTTAAATATGATCCACAGCAGCGGACTTTACGGCGGCTTGCACGCACGTTACCTAAAAGACCGAGCGGCAAACGAAGATAATTCGATTGTGGCGGAAGGGTACACGGTTTTTGATTTTAACGTAGGCTACAGCTGGCGTCGAGTTAACTTCAGCATTCAAGTTCAAAACCTCTTCGACGTTGCTTGGAACGAAACGCAATTTGCAACCAACTCTAGATTGCAAAACGAAGCGGAACCCGTAGAGGAAATTCATTTTACGCCGGGTACGCCATTTTTCTTGAAAGGCGTCGTAGAATATCGTTTTTAACCATTAAGCTTGATACTGGAAAAGGTCATTTTTAGTACCCTAAACTTTCAGCATAAAGTCTATTTTTGGCTATCTTGAGGAGAAAATATTTCTAAAAGTAAAACCGCTTTCGTCATGTGGACTTGCGAACGTTGTCAACGAAACTTTAAATCGACCAATCAATCTCATACTTGCACAACGATTGATATTGGGGAGCTTTTTGTAGGAAAACCAGACGATTTGGTGTTGGCTTTTGACGATATTTTGATGGGGGTGGCCCATTGGGAACCCAACAGTATTGGGGCGGCGAGACACAGTATTGTTTTTACCAATCACAAAGCATGGCTGATTGTTAAACCCATGAAAACAGAACTTGACGTTAAATTTTACCACGATACTCCGATTGAATCGGATCGGTTTAAGCGGATTAAAGAATACAATAACAAGTACGCCCACCACATTCGCATTAAGCATCCCAACGAAATTAACGAAGCATTTTTCGAGCTTCTAAAATTGGGATATGATTACGCTTTGCAGTAGCTTTACTAAGAAAGAATTCAATTCAGTTTATTTTTTTGATTATTTTGCGTACTTTTATTAGTAAGTAATCAAATAAGTTAAACTATTAAAAACATAAAGCTATGTATCAAAAAACTTATCTCCTTTGTTTTTTTATCGTGGGAATGGTTTGCGCCGGCCTTGCGCAAGAGCAAGTCTCCTTTGCTTACGATCGCCAGACTACGAATTATCTTTATCAGAAATTATATAAACACGATGGGGAACTGCGCTTTTTTGGGGCAGAAGCAAATGGTGAAATTACCATTGTCGACACTGATGGTATGAGTCAAGACACGATCTTTAGTTTGAACGAAAGTGAGACGGACATACCTTATCGGCAGTTGCTTAGTGTAGATAAATTTGCACAGTTTTACGAAACGAAAATCGTTATTGTCGACTTATTGAATTTATCCGCTGAAGTTAAAACCTTAGCTACTCCCACTCGTTATTCCGTGATTGCTTTGCAGAAAGATATTTTATCTTATAGCAACCCCGCTGAATCAACAACTAAAGTAATTTCCTTTTCGGATTATGCGACGGTAGAAGTACCCCGTGAATTTAGGCTTGCCGTGAATGCACAATATTTGTACCGTAGCGTCTATGCGTCCCCAACGACTTATGTCATGCTCTGTGAGATCGAAACGGGAGAAGTTGACACGATTTATGAAAGCAATATGACTACGGCGAGTGTAAGAATTGGAGCGGACAAATTGTATGTCGAAGCAGGGAATTCGGTGTATCAGTTTAATCCTACGACGAAGCAATTGGAAAATATTCATGACTTTGAAACATCGAATATTATGAGAAGTATTAGCTTTTATGAAGCGGAAGTTTTCTTTTGTGAAAACGTAGGTGGCGCAACAAAATTGAAAATCTTAGATGCGAATACATTCACGAGTGAAAGCTATACTTTGGCGGACAGTTTGTACCGACCGATTAGAACGATAGTCGTAAAGGACGAAAACGGCGATTTTGTTTTTGAAGATACACAACTTAAGGATTTCCGCACGGTAGGTTTGACAGTGGCAAAACCTATGGTCGTTCAGAGTGAGCAAGTCTTTGTAGACGAAGAAAATGATGATTTAAGAATTCTTTATGACGATAAAATTCTAGCGTACGATTTTGCGAGCGATGCTTACACAGTGGTGGATACGATTTTGAAGGGAAATAGTAATTATACTTATAACTCCTTTGATAATTTGGTGGAATGGAACGATGAAGTTTATTTACAGAAGTATGAACTTATCTTTAGCCGCCACGCGCAAATGGAAGGTTTGAGACCTGCTCCAATGGGCGTCTCTCTTCCGGTTGGTTTGTCAGCCTTGCCCGAATTTCACAGCAGTACAACTGAATTGTATCTCACCGAGACAACTAAACTTTATCATTTAGCGGCAGATACTTTGCAAGTAGTAGACAGCGCTTATTTAATTTCTGATTTGCTCAAGTATCAGGACGAGTTTTATTTTAATGGATACTATAAATTCAATCTTGGCTTATACAAAATGGAAGGGGGAGAACCCACTTTGGTAGAGGCAGAAGGATACAATTTAGCGGTGACGGAAGACGAGGAACATTTATTAGCACGAGATTATATTTTCTCGAATGGCTATACCTATAAAGTATTTGAACCACAACAAAATGGCTGGTTTGATTTAGATTTTATGCCGAATGATCGATTCGATGTCTTGGAGATTGCAGACGGCGCTAATTTATATTTAGAAACGGAGGAGAATGATACGGTAACAGTTTGGCAATTGAATTTAACGAATAATACTTTAACGGAACTATTTCATTGTGATCGTTTGATGAAAGGAGTTTCCATTGAGGATAAAATTGTTTTCCACGTTTTTGATCATGAGGGGTTTAGTAAGTTTATATTTTTGCATCTTGCCGATAATACGATCGAAAACTTTAAACCTCACACGACCTCAGATTATCACATGGGGATTTTTAGCCTTAACTGTGAGGAGAGTCTGTTATTTGAAGTGGCTTCTCTCGACTGCACCAAGCTTTCAATTTGGTCTACGGATGGAACACTTGCCAATACGAAGTTGCAACTAGAGAACGCTGCGCCGGTAGAGAGAGCATTTGGTGATTTTGGCTTTCATGGTGACGAAACTGCCTTGTATTTTAGTGTGAAAAATGCACCAGAAAATTTTACCCACTATCAGTATGATTGCGCCTCCATGAGTTTGACGACTGAAGATTATCCAGCCGATATTGTTTTTGCAAGACGGTTTACCGTCGGAGAAACAAGTTTTGGGATCTCTAATAAAAATCCAATTAACGAACGTGCGTTAATCGATTTTAGCGATCCTAGCAACGTAGTCTATACGAGCGCACTGGGGAGATATAGAAATGCCTTGGAAATAGTAGGCTTTGGAAGCGGTTATATTTACAATGTTTCAGAGGCCTTAGGCTACGGAGATGAAACGAGGCAGTTAGCGGTGCTTAACGTTGAGCCTTTTGGGCAAGAATTATATTACGTATACGCGGATGGAACACTAGCCTTACTCGCTGATTTGCATAGTGGTGCTGCGGATGCTTTTTTTACGAGTACTAATTATTTTCAACTAGAGTTGGTGAAAACCAAAGTCTTTCAGGATCGTTTCTATTTTGATGCGTATACGAGAGATTTTGGGCATCAAATCTTCAGCTTACCAGCCGGTGACTTAGTTTCAACAGCTGCTTCGTTGGTTGAAAATCCAGTGCAAATTACATTATTTCCAAATCCAACCCAAGCTAATTTACGGATTGAACTCGGCGAACAGACTAGTTTTCAGTGGGATATTATCAATCTTGAAGGTAAGGTTTTACGAAGTGGCTTTGAAAGCGGTAAGGCAGTAGACTTAGAAATAGCGAATGTGCCCGCAGGACTTTATTATTGTGTTGTTAAGGTCGCTGGGCGAAAGTTGATTAAGGCGTTTAGTAAATTGTAAGGGTTAGTTTTTTTAGAAAAAATAGTTGAGTAAGCTAAAAACTGTTCAAGCCATAACAGTAGCACCTCTTAGTTTATGGTACTTATTTTAAAATGTCATAAAAATTAGCGCAACGCAACCATGCTTCCACTTACTTACCAAACTCAGCGCTTCACTTTACAGCCTTATCGTCGGGAAGATCAAGCGCGGTTTGTGGAAATGTTTCTCGATCCGAGTTTGGCGAAATACATGGACGATCATTTAAAAACGGAAGCGGAAGCGGCTGATTTTTTTGAGAAAATATTTAAGTTATACACGACAAAAACGGATAAGTGGTTTTGGGTTTGGGGTGTTTACGAAGCCGGGCAGCTTTGTGCACATTTAGAAGTAAAAGAAACCGAACATACGAATGCTGCCCAGCTAGAAATTGTTTACATCGTACATTTTGCCGAAAGGCGACGAGGACTCATGACGGAAGTTTTGGCTTTTTTAAAAGTACAAGGTAAAACTTGGGGGAGGCAACTTATTGCAACGGTTGATCCGCAAAATGCAAACTCCCTTGCACTGCTTCGAAAGTTAGGGATTACTCAACAAGAAACGCTGCACGATCCAATCACTGAAGCGCCTTATCTTAAATTGATTTTAACGGAATAAAAGTAAAGCGCTCGCAAAAGCCTTTTAACTTCATCAACTTTGTTATCTTTTCCGAAATGCTTAGCTTTGGAGGAGCTTCTTCAATTTTGAAAGTAGCAATAACAAGCTTATATGAAAAAAATACTTTTCTTCTCGTTTTTGCTAGTTTGGTCGCTAGTAGCGCAAGCACAATCTGCCAGCTTAAAAGTAGAACCTGCAAACTGGTGGGTTGATATGCAACACCACGAAATTCAGCTATTGGTTTACGGTAAAAATATTGGTCAGTGCCAAGCTCAGATCAAGCATCCTGCGGTTAGGCTTACTAAAAGCATCAGGGTGCCGAATCCAGACTATTTATTTTTATACTTAGCTATTAACGAAAATGCGCGGGCAGGAACCGTTCCCATTCAATTCTATCAACAAGAAAAAAAACTACATTCCTACGATTTTGTCTTAAACCAACGCGCCCCTAATCGTGCGGCACTAGAAGGTTTCAACACTTCCGACGTGATGTATTTGATTACGCCAGATCGATTCGCAAACGGTGACCCAACGAATGATAATATTGCGGGTATGAAGGAAAACGCCAATCGTCAATTTAAAGGTGGCAGACACGGCGGGGATTTGAAAGGCATTACTAATCATTTGGATTATATCGCAGACTTAGGATTTACTGCGATTTGGTTGAATCCAATCATCGAAAATGATATGCCAGCATATTCCTATCACGGATACGCCGCTACCGATTTTTATCAAATTGATCGTAGGATTGGCACGAACGAAGCGTATCGCGATTTTTGTCAGTTAGCCAAGCAAAAAGGCATTAAAATAATCATGGACATGATCCTGAATCACGCGGGATCGGGGCATTGGTTTGTCCACAATCCACCGACGCCCGATTGGATCAATTTAGGAGGGACATTTCAAGGAACGAATCATCGCAGACAAACCATTCAAGATATTCATGCGTCGGAATACGACAAAAAAGCCTTTTCGGATGGCTGGTTTGTGGTAACGATGCCCGACTTGAATCAGCGTAACGAACTATTCGCAGATTACTTAATTCAAAATACGATTTGGTGGATTGAATACGCGGGAATATCGGGTATTCGGATGGATACGTATCCTTATCCCGACAAAGATTTTATGAATCGGTGGACCTGTGCGGTGATGCAAGAATATCCTAATTTCAATATTGTTGGAGAGGAGTGGAGTACGAATGCGGCAATTGTGGCGTATTGGCAAAAAGGTAAAAACAATCCCGATGGATATACTTCTTGTTTGCCGAGTGTGATGGATTTTCCTTTGCAGGATGCCGTCGTGAAAGCCTTGCGCGAAGGCGAACAAATTTATGGGCAAGGCTTGGCGAAAGCTTACGAAGCATTGGCTATGGATTTTTTGTACGCAGATCCGAATCAGTTGGTTATTTTTCCCGACAACCACGACATGGATAGAATCATTACCCAACTCAACAATGACTTTGAACTCTTCAAAATGGCGATGGTGTATTTTGCGACTATGCGTGGTGTTCCGCAATTCTATTATGGCACAGAAATTTTAATGCATAGTAATACTTTACCCGGCGACCACGGTTTGATTCGTAGCGACTTTCCCGGTGGTTGGTCTGGAGATACGGTTAACGCTTTTACGGGAAAAGGATTGACAACGCTACAAAAAGAAGCACAAAGTTTTACCAAAAAACTTTTGAATTGGCGCAAGACCAATACCATCATTCATCACGGAAAACTTATTCAATTTGCACCCGAGAAAGGAGTTTATAGCTACGTTAGAATACAAGGCAACAAACAAGTAATGGTTGTTTTTAACAAAAATGAAGCGGAACTTTATTTACCACTAGTAAAGTTTGCAGAACTGTTTGATGGGCAGTCCAAAGCTTTTTCGGTCTTAGAAAATAAAGCGGTTTCTTTGGCAAAAGGGATTCGAGTTGGTGCGAAATCAGCTTTGATTTTAGAAATTGAAAAATAGCAAAGGGTCTAGCTTTCGAGGCAAAAAAGCATTAAATTTGCGGGATCGTTAATCCGAAAACAAAAATAGCTATGTTACTAAAACGAATCCTTTTATTAGGTCTATGCTGTAGTTTGGCTTGCTTGGTAAAAAGTCAAACCATCAATTCTACTGCTTACGATTGTCCCACGTCTTCCTACCAAAACGCTAAGCTATTCCAACAATATTTTTTGGCGAATCAATTAGAATTGGCGGAATCTGTGATGGTAGATTGGTTAGACAAGTGTGCACTTAGAGAAGTTACGCTTCGTGCAGATTTGTTGCTAAAAATGACTAATGGTCGTTTTAACGAAGAAGAAGATTTACCAGATAATTTTTTAAACTATTTAATCGAATTTCTTCAACGCGATTCAATTACCGGTTTTAATCGCAAAATGTGGTATGAGTACAACCGCCCATATTACTGTTATATTCCCATCGGTGAAAAATTTGATCAATTCACTCGGCAACAATTTCAGGCTTTAGCGGAGCGACAAACGGGATTGACCGCCTTGATTAGTGGCGCTTACGGAGGCGCCCCTCAAGCACTTTTTGAGAAACTGCAAACGACTTATGCGACAAGCAAGTTAGGCAAAGCGTATAATGCTTATGTACTAAAACATACCAATCAGTTAGAAGCTAATTTTGCCATTTTTGCAGGTGCATGGATTCCACTGAATTCGAATCAACCTCTCGGTATTCATCCAGAAATTGGCTTTCAATTGGGAGGAAAAAAAGGAAAATGGAAATACGACCTAAGTATTGCTTTCCGTTTTTTGGAAGCGAGGTCTTCCTACTTTGCGAAGCGAGGAGAAACGAGTTTACTGGAATCGACCAAGCATTATTTTGGTGGTTTTATCGGATTTGATGTTGGTTATGAAGTATGGCAGCGCAAGCGCAATGAAGTACAATTTTTTACCGGTGTTGCTTATGATGGTTTTGATGCTTTACGAGAGAAAGGAGAATTGAGCAGTCAATCGGTGAGTTCTTATAATTTAAATATTGGCTGCACCTATCGTCGCTACTTCAAACGAGGAAAATACATGGGTTTGATGTTAAAATATAACGTTGTAGATTATACTTTAGGAAACGTGGTGGATTTCAACGTACAACCCTTAACGGTAAGTTTGGTTTTTGGGGTTCAGAAAAATGAAATTGCGCGCCGACAATTAGCAGCCATTCGATACAACTCAGATTAGCCCTTTCTGTACGTTCGTCATTCTCTACTTCTTTTTTACTTCATTTTTTATCATTCCAAACGATGGAAGAAACTGGCTTTCGATTAGAAAACAAAAAATCTTACCAAGCACTCCTGTCGATTGGCGGAGCGTTAGCAATGCTAGTTGGTGGATATCACTTGTTTGGATTTGCGCCACAAGGCAATGATTTTTTTCCCAATTGGCTTTTAGGTTTATTGTTTCTAGGCTTTGGAACAACCGCTTGGATAAGTTTATTAGATCAAATTCATACGACTGTTTTTGAAGATCGAATCGTCATTAAATCTTTATTTCGAAAGCGCGTCATTTTAAAAAAAGAGATCGTTGGCTATGGCTTGGAAGACTACGAGCACAATTCGAAGCAGCGGCAAAGAATCATGATTATTGCAAAAGGACAACGCTGTAAATTTATTACGGAGCAAGTGGCAGACATATCTGCGGTTAAACGATTCTTGAAAGGGCAGGAGGTATTACCCAATGCCTTTTATCGTGATAATCTGCTACAAGGAATCGTAATTGGACTAGTTGCGTTGACTTTCGTTGTACCGATTGCTTTGAGTATTTTTTATGAAAACCCTTCCGTGCCTACGGGAGAGGGAAGGGTCGTATTTGAAACACCAATAGACTTAACGATTGTCTCCGAAGAGGAGGACGAACTTCGTTTTGCCTTGGAAGGTTACGAGGCTTATCTTTTTACCGTCTCAAAAGCAAATCTTTTTGTAGGCTTCAAAGCGGCTCGTCAAAGATTGATTTTGGTCTTTGAGGATCAAGCCTTGGCGGAGCGCATCACCAACGACGAAAACCCTGCTTCGAGTACAAGAGCGATTCAAGAGGTCTACGTCAAAGCACTTATCCCGATAAAATAATATTCCTTAGGCGGACAGATTCAGTCTTAAATCCAGTACTTTCGTGCTTTTTATTAGGTAAACCTACTTATTTAGATATTCGCAATGAATTGTAATGGACGAGATATGAAGAATCAAGATTTACGAAATATAGTATTGATCAACTTTGCGATGCTCTGTATTAGCACTTCGGGCGCTTTGGGGCGTTACATTGATTTGCCTCCTCCGTTGACCATCTGGTGTCGCGCAGCTTTTGCCCTGCTTTTCTTGGGCGTTTTTTGTTGGTGGAAAAAATATCCTTTGCGATTTTCACTAGCGAAACACGGATTTCTTATTTTACTGACGGGCGTTTTACTGACGGTGCATTGGGTTAGTTATTTTTATGCTTTGCAATGGTCGAACGTTGCGATCGGGATGCTTTCTTTATTTTGCTATCCGATTTTGACGACGTTGCTGGAACCTATCTTTTTTAAAACCAAGTTTCAAAAAATTCACCTCTTACTGGGAGGAATTATATTACTGGGTATTTATTTCTTAGTGCCCAATTTTGATTTAGAAGATGGAATGACACAAGGCTTGCTCATGGGCTTATTGTCGGCGGTAAGTTATGCGATTCGCAACTTAATTCTCAAAGCCAAAATTGAAACATTCAATGGTTCTAGTTTGATGTTTTACCAAATGGTAGTGATGTTAGTACTGTTGTTTCCCGTCATATTTTATTATGAAACAGCCACGGTTACTTCCCAATTGCCCTTCCTTATTTTCTTAGGCTTAATCACCACAGCCGTAGGACACACCTTATTTTTAAACAGCTTCAAGCATTTCTCGATTAGTACAGCGAGCATCATGAGCAGTATGCAACCCATTTTTGGAATCATCATCGCCATGATTTTTTTGCAAGAAATGCCAAGTTGGCGAAGTCTCATTGGCGGCACTCTAATTTTACTTACGGTCATCGTAGAGAGTTTGCGGAGTGTTAAAAGTAAAAATAAAAATTAGGCCAATTGAGACCTTTTCATTTCAAACAATCTTTTCTTCAAAGTCACTTGCTAGCTTCCTGCTAAATATTTTTTATAAAAAGAATCATCCTATCTGTAATAAAAACTCCAAAGCATACTCTAATTATTTGAAAGCAACGAGGAAGTCAGATAAAAAGATCGCTTCGCAAGCGCTATCAAGTTTCTATACCAGCTTACTGTTACAAACAAATATTTTAAATCATACTGATGGAGTCAAAAGAAAAAGAGCAACAATTTTTAAGCTTAATGCAGCAACACAAAGATCAGGTATACCGGATTTGTTGGGGATTTAGCAAGCGAGGAGCGGAAGTGGAGGATCTTTTTCAAGAAGTGATGCTGCGACTATGGAAAAATATGGAAGGCTTTCGCGGAGAAGCGCAGTTCTCAACTTGGATTTATCGCATTACTGTGAATACTTGTATCTATTGGAAAAAAAAGCACCAATCCAAAAACTGGGAAGACCTAGCCACTAGCCCCGAAATAGCAACCCAAGGCAACGCAGAAACGACAATGTTAATCAACGAGCGCGTGCTACAACTCAAAGCAGCCATTCAACAATTAAATAAGCTAGATAAAACGATTGCGCTGTTGTTGCTAGAAGAATTATCCTACAAAGAAATCGCCGCCGTAACCGGTTTACAAGTAAATAACGTAGGCGTGAAAATTAGTCGAATCAAAAGCAAACTTAAAAAAATGTTACAAAAATAATTATCCTATGGAAGATTTTAAAGAATTTAATGCCGATTGGCGAAAGCTCAAAGCAAACCCGACGGAACAACCCGTAGAAAACTGGAGCCAGCAAAACAGTCAGTCCCTCCTAGAGAAATTAGTGGCGCACGAACGCAAAGAAACCCGAGAACGAAAACGCGGTATTATAGGCGGTGGGCTTGGCCTTTTGGCAGGACTCGGAGCGGGTGTCGTCATGCCCGTTTGCATGGGCATTTTACCCTTAACGCCATTGATGATCTTGGGCGTAGTATTGATGATCGGAAGTCTAGTATTTTTCTTCTTTTTTACCAAAGAGCAGGCTGGAACCGACGCAGCCAGTTTGTCGACCATCTCTTACCTCACAAAAACCAAACAAAAGTTACTTGAGCGGAAGCAGTATTTACTTAAAGTTGGAATTGCTTATGTGACTTTGTTGTTGCTGGGGATCGCTTGTATTTTTGGTAATATCGAAGGGCTCAACGTTTGGTGGGTAATTCTTCCGACGGCACTTTGGGGAATTATTGTTACCGTCACTTGGCGATATCTTTACGGTCGAAAGATTGCCCCCTTACTCGCTGAAATAGATGCGCTATTAAAAGAAATGGAGTAAGGCACTGATCTTTCTTGTCTTTGAAAAAAATCTTTGAAAAAAAATATTATCTCAGGGAATCGAATGATTCAAACAAAAAAAATCAATCATGAAATTACTATCTATTTTTACCTTTTTATTGCTAAGTGTTAGTTCATTCGGACAAGTTTTAGCGGTACAGACTTTCGGAAACCCCGAAGAGGAAGCATTACTCTTTTTGCACGGCGGACCAGGTTACAATAGTGTCGTTTTTGAACAAACGAGTGCACAAGCCATCGCTGATGCGGGTTTCTTTGTTATTGCTTATGATCGAAGAGGAGAAGGGCGCGCGGTAGATTTATCGGCTGCGTACACCTTTGCAGAAAGTATCGCTGACATTAACCAAATACTGCAAGACCTAAAAATTGAGCAACTGAGTTTGTTGGGACATAGTTTTGGTGGTATCTTGGCAACGGAATATGCTGCGGCGCATCCAGAAAAGGTCAAAAACCTTTTTCTTATTGGTGCACCGATTGACTTACAGGAAAGCTTCAAACATATAGTAGCACAATCCAAAAAGATTTATGAACAAAAGAAAGATGCGGTCAATCTAAATTACTTGAGTATGCTGGCAAAAATGGACACGGCGAGTTTTGAGTATGCTTCTTATTGTTTTATGCACGCGATGCAAAATGGGTTTTACAATACCAAGGTTCCGACGAAAGACGCGCAGCGTATTTTTCCCAAGTTTGCGACGGATAGCTTACTCCAAAAATATGCGCGTAAAATGGATTACGAGGCACCACAAGCATTTTGGAAAAACGAGCAATACACGACCCTGAATTTAAAAACCAAACTTAGTACTTTACAAAAAGCGAAGGTGAAAATTTATGGTATTTATGGTAAAGAAGACGGCTTATATTCGCCCGCACAAATTGAAGATTTGCAGCAATGCATTGGCGCAGCTCAAATGGCTTACTTGGAAAATTGCTCGCACAATGTCTTTGTGGATCAACAAGCGCAATTTATCAATTTGCTTAAAAAATGGATGCCATAGCGCTGGACGGAAACGACTTGAAAGTGATTACTTATTGTGATAGCAACTGGAATTTGCTTATCTTAAAAGCCAATCAGGCTAAGCTAAATTTTGTAAAAATATCTCGGTTGCGAGCGTTAAGAAACGACTAGAAATAAAGCTATGATGAAGTCTTTACCATTAAAGTCAGTTGTCGGACTTTTAGTACTCAATGTAATTTTGAGCGCAATTTGTCTTTACTTTTGGAAAAATGAAATGGGTACCGGCTTTATTGTTTCTATCGAGGAACTTATGCGCAATCAGTTGTGGAGCCCTCGAACAGCCGTGTTAGTTTGTGTGTTTTTGGGCATAAGTCAACTGTTGGCCTTACGCTTACTCAAAGGAGCAACTTGGTGGAAAGCCTTGACTTACGGCGCTTCTTTTTTTATCCTTTCCCTAGTTTGCTTTTTTTATTATAAAAATATGCTTTGCCGCATTTGTTTAACGGGCTGGTTTAAAATTGGTATTCCCTGTCATTTGATTGGAATCTTATTGATTACGCCGATTTTCACTTTCCTTTTAAAATTACAATTACAGCGCTTAGCCATTAGTTGTTCTCCAAAGATAGACTTACATTTTTGGTGGAGTATTTTGGGCAGTTTGGTGCTCGGTGCAATTAGCTACTTCCTCTTTAACTATGGACAATCAATGTCTCCCTTAGACCTCAGGATGATCCAATTTGGACATCCTATCTTTTGGTTATTCTTTTTGTTGAATCTTCCTTTTTTGTTTAAAAATAAGAGAGCGGAACCGTTTACACTTCGCCGACCTTCTTGGTTATTGTACGGTGGTATATTGGCTACTTTCTTTCTAGGCTATGTGTTTTTCTCATTTACTTTAGGTAAAAACTGGGTTTTTAATGCCTTGACGCCCATTTTAGTGTTGGCTGTTTTTATCATTGCGTATCGTGGAAATATCTTTTTTCGCAACTTAGCACTGGTGATTCTTTCTTTGTTTTTGCTATCTAGCGTACTCTTTTTATTGGAAGAAAGAAACTACGATAACTATGCCATTGGTATCTTGGGGATTATAGTTAATCTAATCCTCTGGCGGTTGACTTGGTCCATTAAGCAAATCAGAAAGGTGGAGGAGTATTTGATAGAAAAAAGTTAAGCGAAGTATTTGGCGATACCGAAAAGACTTTGCTAAAAGGAATCCTCGAAAATCAGACTAGCGTAATGAAAGTAGATCAGAAAATAACTGCCCTTATTGGTGCCATTCAACGCCTTGAAATGTGCAAAGCTTATCGCAAAGAATTGCAACGAAAGATTAACGCAGAAGAAAGAAAGTTAGCCGTATTTGAACTGAAAGATGATCAACTATACAAACGGATAAAAGAATTAGAAAACAATCCGATGCGCAGTCTTTTTATTGGAAAAAGTAAAAAGAAAAAAGAGCGTGAAGATCGCTTGTCCGAAGCGTATTATGTACTTACTTTAGACAAGAAGGAATGTGAAAAAAAAATCGCGTTATTGGAGTTTGAACTCACCTTAATGGAAGAGAAAATTGCGCAAGAGTCGACGCTGAAAGTAGCGTTGCGACTAGCATTTCTCGAACGCGCCGATCAAATCAAAGCGAGTAATGCGCCGATTTTAAAGGAAATGCTCAAAATTTACAAAAATAAAGATAAGCTTCTACACGCTAAAGTAGAAATTGCTGAGATTATCCTAGCGGGAGAAACGGTTGAAGCATTAATCAATCAGATTTTATATAACATCGAAAACAACCTAGAGAAAGTCTACCCGAAAGGGGATAAAAATATTTTTTACCAATTGCACGAAGCAGATGAGATGGCTCCGTTGATCGAAATTCGAGCATTATCTCATTCGTTAAAGCAAGCGCTGCGAGATATGAAGAAGGAAGTGGCCGAAGTATACGAAGAAAAAGAAATTGAATTGGTCTATCCGCATCATCATCGCGCGTACCTCACCACAATTTACAATGGAGAATTGAGCGCAAAACATTTATTGCGACAAAATATCGACAACGCTGACGTCGAATTGCTTAAAGAAGTTTTGCATGACATCTGGGCAATTAACGAACTTTTTGAAAAAGAGTTGAGACTATTGGAATTAGAGATGGAAGATTTACAAGCCCAGGCGTTCGAATTATTGATGAAGTCTAAGTAGGCTTTAGTACGGTTTTTAGCAAAGAGATGGCAATCAATTTCAAATTTTAAAGAAAATATGCACCAATACAAGGCGTAAACGCATCTCCATGATTGAAGTACTTACTCTTTCGCTAGCGGAGCGATACAAATGTGTTTATAATTATGAAGAATTGGTCGAGTATTACAATTATTATCGGTGCTATGCTCTCGAGTATCGCTTCCTTTGCCCAAATCCCTGGCGCTGCTCCGTATTCAACCAATATTGATACTATCTATTACCCCTTCTACGAAGAGGTGCAAATGATTGAAATAGATTATCTGCATTCATATTGGCGAAAAATTGCTTATCTCGAACAAACGCAGCCCCGAGGAATGCCACATCATATGACGGAAGGACCACCGCAGCCCAATGTTTATCTTTTTCGTAACCGAAATGGAAAAATCGAAAAAGTATTTAATTCGGTATACAAGGTCGAAACTTGGAATGCCCATTTCAAAAATATTCCCTTTTTTAAAGCTGAAGAACTAAGCCAGCAATCTGCGGGATCTACTGATGGAGCACTCGCTTTTTCCAAAGCCCGTAGGCTTGGTAGTCACTCGGCGGGCGGCTTCAAGGGATTTTATAAAGTTCAGAAAAATCCGTTTGCTAGGATTGGTTTTCATAATGGTATTTTGACAGTGAATGAGCTTGGATTAATTGATTCATTGGGCAATATGGTAATTCCTCAAATTTATTCGGATATTCTCCCGCTGAATGATAAGTTACTCGTTCGTCAAAGTGACAAAGTGGGCATCATTGATAAATCCAATCAAACGTTGTTGCCTGTTCGTTATGAGCATAAAGGGCAACGCGAAGAAAACCTGCTCGTTTTTTGGCTTGCCGGAAAAATTGTCAAATTATATTTAATTAAGGAAGCGAAGCTGATCGACATTGATCATTACGACGAAATACATCATTTGGATAAATTAGCGGAAAGCCGGATAACAACTTTTGTCAAGGAAGGTCGTTGGGGCTTCCTCAATTATTTATACCAAGAAGTAATTCCCCCAATCTACGATGTTTGTGAATTTTATCCGCTTACTCGGCAGCGGAAAAGAGTCAGTCGAGGGGGAAAGTGGGGCTACTTGAATCCACAAGCCGAAGAAATTATTCCCTGTATCTATACGTACGCGGAGGGTTTTGATAAAAACGGAATCGCTTTGGTGCAATTGGCCGATGAATTATACTGTATCAACGAAGACGCCGAGCGACAAGCCAATTGTGTACTTCGTCCTCGGTGGCAATCGCTCGGAAACCCTCAAGATGACCTGCCCGGCATTATCGTTAGGTCGCTTTTCTCTGATCGGCGGTACGGGCTGATGCACAAGGTTACGGGACACGCACAACTCCCGTTGATTTATGATCAGATCGTGCGCTTTGAACACGAACGTTTCTATCGCGTTCAGAAAAATAAGAAATGGGGGATTTTAGATACCAATTTGCAAGTGGTACTTCCTTTTGAATATGATAAAATTCATCGATTTGATGGTGCGCTTGCTATGGTCGTACGAGGAGGGAAATTTGGGACGATCAATAAGCAGTTTGAAATAGTCATTCCTTGTGAATTTCAGGAATTAACCCGCTACGACCAAAACCATTTTGTATATAGAACTGAGAAAGGCGTCGGTCTTTTTAATGCCGCTGGGAAATTGTTATTACCTGCGATTTACCAAAGTCTTTCTGGATTTAGCGAAGCAGGCTTTATATTAGTACAACAAAATGATCGCTATGGTTTAATGAACCTTAAGCTTGAAACGATTATTCCCATTGCCTTTGAAGGATTGGGTGAAAGTTTGATCAACGAACGCGTCTGGTTTAAAGCAGGCGAAAAATATGGATACTTAGATGCAAAAGGTAGCGTAGTTATTCCTGCTGATTTTGATCGTGTTAGAGCCTTTCAACAAAAGATTACGGGAGTGCAGAAAGGAACGGAATGGTATTTTATTGATATCAATGGTAAACGAATTAATGCCAAGACCTACGATCTTATTGGATGGGATTGGGGGAAAGAAGGACTCTTACAAGTGCAAAAAAGTGGAAAATGGGGTAGAACTAACTTTGCCGGGGTAGAAGTTATCCCTTGTATATATGATGCATTTGTAGGATATAATAGCATTGGAAGGTATTTCAGGGTAAGATTAGGCAGGGAAACTTTTAAAATTGATTTTACTGGAAATCGCCTGAAATAGTTACTGCTACGCTTTTACGAAAATAAATAGTTATAAAAATTGAATTTGAGTAGTGATGGTATGGTTAAAAAGTAAATTGTTTTAAATTATTGTTAATCAGTTGTTTAGGCGGTATTTTTGCCGTTTTTGTACGCTGTGGTGCTAAATTTTTGAAAAAAAACTTAGAGAATGAGGTGACTTAATTAAGCTTAATCGTCTTAAATGTACAAATGATCCAAATTTATTGTATCTTTGTGTTGAATTAATTAAGTGTTCAGGATAATTCCTACCTATTTTTGGTCTTTTTTACCTTACCTTAGTTTCTCATTTCATTATTTCCTACTTTGGTAGGAAACTTTTTATTTACATTCCTGTTAAACAGGATTTTTAATTTTTTATTTTATGAATATTTTTGTTGCAAAATTGGACTTCGGTACAGAAGAATCTACTTTACGTCAGGCTTTCGAAGGATACGGAGAGGTTGACTCAGTAAAGATTATTATGGACAAATTTACTGGCAGATCCAAAGGTTTTGGATTCGTCGAAATGCCTAACGATGACGAGGCAAACGATGCTATCAACGGTCTTAACGACCAAGAATTTGATGGACGTACTATTGTAGTCAAAAAAGCTGAACCACGCGAAAAGAGAGATAACAATCGCGGCGGTGGCGGATACGGCGGCGGCGGCGGATACGGCGGCGGCGGTGGCGGTCGAAGATACTAGACAGCAAACACCGAAGGAGATTAATTCTCCATCACAGATATAGCAGCAAGAGCTCCGAGCAATCGGGGCTCTTGCTATTTGTAGTTTAAGCGCTTTTGATTAGTCTATTACATGCCTTGTAAACAATTCCTTTTGGGAATGATCGTCTAAAAACGTCGGATTAAATCACTTAACTATTAAAATTGTAACCGCTTCTAAAAATTCCAATTATATTATATTTGCGGCAGCAACACTATTTTATTCCAAACTACTGTTGTATTTGAATTTTCCATTTTTTGTCCAAGCTGTTAATTAGAAAGTATTAGCGACAGCTTAAAATCGTATTCTTGTGACTAGAGCGACCTACCGTTATTCCTTTTACGAATTAGAAGAAACGTTTCCGCTAGAATTTGGCGCAACAATTGAAAATCCAATAATTGCTTACCATACTTACGGAACCCTCAACGAAAAACGGGACAACGTGATTTTAGTTTGTCACGCCTTAACGGCAAATTCTGATGTGGAAGATTGGTGGTATGGTCTCTTCGGTAAAAATGATATTTTTGATTGGAATAAGTATTTCATAATCTGTGCTAATAATTTAGGTTCCCCTTACGGAACAACTTCCCCGAAGCATATAGATCCAGCCACAAAAGAAATTTACGGACTTGATTTCCCCTTTTTTACCCTTCGAGATACGGCAAATCTACACCTTAAATTGTTGGATTTTTTTGGAATCAAAAGTATTAAGTTACTCATTGGTGGATCTTGTGGAGGTAATATTTGCCAAGAAATTGCCTATACTTGGAAAGAACGCATAGAAAATCTCGTGTTACTTTGTTGTTCTGCGATGGAAACGCCTTGGTGTGTTGCTATCCATGAATCTCAACGGATTACCTTGCGCTCTGATCCTACCTTAGCCTTAAAGGAGTTGACGGCAGGACAGGCAAGTTTGAAAGCGTGTAGAAGTGTTGCCCTTCCTTTTTATCGGACTTATTTGTCTTTTAAAATGAGGCAAAAAGAAATGGACTTAGATAAAGTCAAAGACTTTCGGTCTTCTTCCTACATCAATTACCAAGGGGATAAATTTGTTAAACGCTTTAATGCACAATGCTACTATCAGTTGCTTTTAGCCTTAGATACGCACAATATCGGTAGAGGAAGAGAGAGTATTGAAGCAGCACTTTCTGCGATTTCTGCGAATACCGTGGTAATCGGTTTTGATTCTGATTTGTTGATTCCCAAACTGGAACAACAATTTATTGCCAAACATATTCCAGGGGCAGAATACGTGGAAATAAAATCATTTTTTGGGCACGATGCCTTTTTAATCGAAATTGATGATATTCGAAAAGCCATTCGTGCAAAAATTAATATTTAAATTAATTCAACCGCTTAGAGGCTGTTTCATTCATTCATTCATTCATTCATTCATTTAATCTATTTATCATCAGTCTAATCATATTGGTATAAATAAAAGCAAAAGTAGCCTCTTTGGTTCGTTCAAAATGTCGTAAGAGTCTTCTAGCGGTACCGATCCATGCAAAGGTTCGTTCTACCACCCATCGTGGATGTTTTTTATCGTCAAGAGAATCTTCTTTAGAGGTAATTAGCTTCCAATTTTTTGACTGCTCGGCATAAATTTACCGTAGCGATAATTGCCATCAGCAAGAAATAAATTCAAGCGAGGATAATCAACTATGTTATCTGTTAAATACTTCATCAAGCCTCTCGCTGCTTTTTTATCTTGAACATTAGCAGGACTTAAGTTCATTGATAATATCCAGCCTTGAGTATCCACAATAAGGGAAAGCTTTAAACCATTGACTTTCTTCCAGTTACTAAAACTCCACCGAAGTAAGCTCCCAAAGTAAGCCCCGAAAATCGGCTGAGGGACCAAGATATACCATCCACTTGGGGAGGGACCCAACCCGCTGCCTCCGCCGCCCCGACTATTTCAAGTCGGGCATGGTTGATATACCCCTGCCAGGCTTATCTCCCTTCATTTGAGATAAACCACCAAATACAACACGGTCATTTTCCGGAATTGTACAGCTTGTGTTGTAGGTTATATTACTA
>CALFBG010000159.1 GCA_937951685.1 uncultured Saprospiraceae bacterium
CGCAATTGATGCTGGCGCAAATAATTTATTACCCAATGATGTTGCGGATGTGGATAATGATAATGACACGGGAGAGGTATTGCCTTTAGATCTTTTTGGCAGTGAACGACGATTTAATAATGGTGTGGTTGATATAGGGGCCTGCGAGTTACAAGCTGTAGCTTGTTTAGATAGTGATGGCGACGGTATTTGCGACGATGAAGATAATTGTGTGAATCTGGCAAATCCTAGTCAGTTGGATACGGATCAAGATGGTCAAGGCGACGTGTGTGATGCGGATGATGATAACGATGGGGTTTTGGATATTAACGATAGTGATCCTTTAAATGCGTTTGTTTGTCAGGATTTAGATGGTGATGGTTGTGATGACTGTAGCTCTGGAATGGTTGATGCGAATAATGATGGAGCAGATCAAGACGGTGATGGCATTTGCGATAGTGGAGATAATTGCCCTACGGTAGCTAATCCGGCACAACTGGATGCTGATGGCAACGGTCTGGGAGATGCCTGTGATAATACGAATACGTCGAATTATTGTAACGCGAATGGTGGGAATACAAGTTTTGAATGGATTGCGAACGTTACCGTAGGCGATATTGATAATTCAACGGGAGCGGAAGCAAATGGCTATGGCGATTATACCAACCTAGCAACAGACTTACCAATTGGTTATGCGAGTACGATCAGTTTAACGCCGGGCTATAGCAGTGGCAGTTATCCAGAAATCTGGACCGTATGGATTGATCTGAATCAAGATGCTGATTTTGAGGATGCAGGAGAGCGGGTATTTTGGGATTATGGTAGTTTTACCCAAGGTGGCAGTTTTCAGATTCCAGCTTCGGCGTTAGCGGGAAGTACGAGAATGAGAATTGCAATGAGTTACAATAGCTTACCGGGACCTTGTGATGCTTTTACCTACGGAGAAGTTGAAGATTACACGATTCGACTGGTAGATGTAGGAAACTGCTTTGCTGCTTACGAAGGCTTCGACTACGGAACGGCCACGGTAATTGATGGACAAAATGGTGGTACGGGTTGGTCGACTCCTTGGGTGGCAGAGAATGGTACGAAAGGAACGAGAAGTATCGTTGACAACTCCTTAGCGTATCAAGATTTAGCTACGTCGGGGGGTAAGCTGAGCGTTAATCCGAGAAAGAATATTAAATTAACTCGTGGCTTAGTAGAAAGTTACGGAGCACCCGGCACAACGGGGTGGGCAGCCTTCTTATTCTCTCCACAAACCTTAACGAAAGGTCGTATTCAACTTGAATTTGGAAATACTACGGCGCTGCGATTTGGTAAAAAGAATAATAATAAATTTGCGATTAATACTTTAAGTACAAATATTACGGCGCAAGAAGGGGTTACTTACTTTGTAGTGGCCAGGTTTGATTTTAGCAATGGAGCGGATGATGTTTACTTGTGGATTAATCCAGACTTATCTACAGAACCTGCGCTTGCGGATGCGGATGCTGTTCAATCTGGATTTTTAGCAGGTTTTCCCCAATCTATTCGCTTGAACCTGCGCAGTAACAACAAGAAAGGCGCTTACTTTATTGATGAAGTTCGAGTGGGTTGTAGCTGGGGAGATGTCGCACCACGGTCAAGCAATAATAGTTTGATGACGCAAGTGGAAGACCTTACTACTTTTGCGACGACGAAGCAAGATAAAAACAAGCAGACTGGATCTCCGGTAATGGAGCAAAAACAACTGTCGATTGCACCTTCCATTAACGTTTTTCCGAATCCAGCACGGCAGCAATTATTTGTTGACTTGAGTGCCGCTACGGAAGAAACGGTAGCGCTATCAATTTTTAGTGCGCAAGGACATCGATTATGGATGACGCCTAAAGTGGCGACTGGAGCTGTTCATCGGATAGATTTGGATGCAAATTGGGCAGAAGGAACTTACTTTATGATTATTGAAACGAAAATGGGGGAAAGGGTAACGAAGCCTTTCTTAATTTTGAATCGGTAGCGATTGACCCGTAGTGCGAAAAAAGATGCCACTATTTTCTAAGCGAAAGTAGTGGCATTTTTTTGAGTGTTGTAAAAACTTAGATTTTTAGTTAGCAGAACTAACATCACCAGAACCTGCGATACTGGATCGAACGGAAGGATCTCCTTTGTAAGCGATATCACCACTTCCTGCAATACTCGCTTTAAGTTTATTATTTACGTTTACCTCACAATCTCCCGAACCACTGATGCTAACGGTGCAAGTTTCGCTGGCTAGATCAAAAGCACTGATATCACCCGAGCCACTGATCGCAATGTTTTGCTCGGTTGCTTTTCCTTTAAGTTTCATGCCACCGGAGCCACTAATTTTACAGTATAATTCCTTCGTATCAACGTTGAGGCTAATATCGCCCGAGCCACTGATCGCTACTTTCATCTTGTCTGCTTGGAAAAGACTTTTACTGGTGATATTACCGGAGCCGCTCACCGCTACATTTTTCAATTTGGGTAGTGTGATGTAAATCGTCACATTTTTAAAGTTAGCCGCATTCTTTTTAAAATCAATCTCCCAAGCATCATTTTTAATATTCGTTTTAATATTTTCAATGATATTTTTTTGTCCCTTGATGACAATTTTTTGACTAGCGCCATGCGCTAGGATAACGTCGGCATTAATGGATAAGCCTACGCTGTTGAAGCTAGACATGGTAATTTCTTTTTCTACAATCGGCCCCTCTCCTTTGATGCCATTTTTCCACCAATTTTGGGCTGTACTAGATGATGGTAATACGAGGAAGCAGAACAAACAAAAAGTAATAGATTTAATAATTTTCATGTTTTAGATTTTAACAATGATGGATAATAGAAAAAACAATGCCTTTAGAATTTCTTTCTTCAAAGGTAGAAGATCTTTTCGAATGACGAAAACGAAACGATTAAAGGCTGTTCAAATCAGCTATAAGCATAAAAGCGAAAAGCTTAGGTAAACTGAATCGCTGATCTTTTTTAAAAAGACAAGAGAATAGGCGAAGCGTTGCATCAAAACGAGGAGGAAATGGAGGGTAAGTACCAATACAAATTATTTTACTTATTAACTTGCCTCATCTTTTGAGCAGTCTTTTCGTTACTCAAAGCCTTCCTAAGCAAAGGCTTAGGGCGGTTTTCGTGCCTCGATGCTGATCAAAATCTAACACAATTTAATGGCAAAGTAATTTTGTCTTAGTACTTATCTAAAAAAAAAGGTGTTTTCTATTTTTCTCAGGCTTTATGGTTTGCAAGAGAACGGAGAATGCATTTCTTTTATTTTAAAAATCCCCATTCGCTTTCGGTTCATTTTTAAACAGCATCTTAAAAAGTCTTATCCTAGAAGCACTCGTTTAACCCGAAAGTGACGATTAATTCTCGCGTGGTTATTTTCCTTTTTTACAAAAAAAAATTAGCTTTGAGGATGCGAGAAAAAATATTACAACTAGAAAAAATAGCTCAAGAATTAGAGCCTAATGCCGAGCAAAGAAAAGGATGGATAGAACAAGTCGTTAACTATACAGATCAATTTTTGGAAAACATTGAAACGCGCAAAGCATTCGTTGTAGCGGATGATCAGAGTGGGGAGTTTTTGCGGCATGGCATTGCGGAAGAAGGAAAAGATATGGCGAGTTTGATTACGCTTTTGGATAAGCACGTCAATACGCCCGGGCTGAACCCTGCTTCGGGAGGACACTTAGCGTATATTCCGGGAGGAGGTATTTTTCCAACGGCACTAGGCGATTACATCGTTGACATTTTCAACACCTATGCAGGTATTTTCTTTACGGGACCCGGTGCAGTGCGAATGGAAAATATGTTGCTACGCTGGATGTGTGATTTAGTAGGATTTCCCAAAACGGCGCTAGGCAACTTGACTTCGGGTGGTTCCATTGCTAACTTGACGGCTATTGTTACTGCGAGAGACCACAAAGGGATTACGCCAAAAAGAATTGAAGTATCGGTTATTTATCTTACGGAGCAAGCACACCATTCTGTACAAAAAGCGATTCGGATTGCCGGACTAAACGAAGCGATTCTTCGCTATATTCCAGTTGATGATCGTTTTAGAATGGATACGACAGCGTTGGAGAAAAGCATTGCTAAGGATAAAGCCGCTGGTTTGAATCCTTTCCTTGTGATTGCTTCGGCGGGAACGACGGATACAGGGGCAATTGATGCGATGGATACAATTAGTGAGCTTGCCGTAGCGAATAATATGTGGTTTCACGTGGATGCGGCGTATGGAGGATTCTTTCTATTGGCAGACGAAGTAAAAGCAGCTTTTCGGGGTATTGAACGGGCAGATTCGGTGACGATTGATCCACATAAAGGATTGTTTTTATCGTACGGACTCGGAGCCGTATTGATTAAAGATGTAGCTGCGTTAGAACAAAGTCATTATTACAAGGCGAACTATATGCAGGATGCGGTTGGTGATGTTACGGAACCTTCGCCTGCGGATTTATCACCAGAATTGACGAAGCATTTTCGGGGAATGCGAATGTGGTTACCTTTGCAATTATTGGGCGTAAAGCGATTTTCTGCGGCTTTAAGTGAGAAAATATGGCTTTGTCGCTACTTTTACGAAGCGATTCAAGCGTTGGATTTTGAGGTTGGTCCTTATCCCGAATTATCGGTAATGATTTATCGCTACGTTCCGACGAAGGGAGATGCAAATGAATTTAATAAAGCGTTGGTAAAAGCAGTGCAAGACGAGGGAAGTGTTTTTCTTTCTTCGACGACGATTGGTGGTGTTTATTGGTTGCGACTGGCTGTACTTTGCTTTCGTTCTCATTTGCGAACGATTGACACTTGTTTGCGGGTGTTGGAGACATCAGTGGAGCGATTAAAGCAAACGCCAGCGTTTGCTGAGTAGAGCGTCTTAGCTTGGAGAAAGTCATACTGAAATTTAGCACTTAATGGATCAATTCCATTAGCGCGTTCAGGAGAAAGCTTCGATCATGTAGCACGAGGACGAGTAGTTGTGTTTATGTAGGTCGGATTCTTTTGGGAGACAGTGGGGGAAAATCAAATAGAGACGTGTCCCCAATTTTCTCCGGTTTCGATGCGTTTAATTTGCGTTTCGGTAACGCCAAATTTAGTTGCGATTTTTCTCTTGGTATTTCTACCCGATCGCAGCATTTTTTTGATTTGCTTAACTTTACTAGCCGTAAGTTTGTAATTCTTTTCCAACTTTTTTCTACCTTCTATGTAGCTAGGCATATTTTGGATATACTTTTTCCAGACTTCTTCGCTGGCCCATTTGAGATTCGTCCACTTATTGTTGTCGCGGTCATAATCTTTATGTAAAATATAGCTACTATTCTTTGCCGTTTTCTTGACAAAATTTTCGGCTACAAAGCGATGTACAAATAGATGTCCATAGATATCATCAGCGAGTCTGACGTTGATGGAACGAAAGCCTCTTTTGGTTTTGGAACCGAGAATGAGGTTTTCTTTTTTGGTCAATTTGTTGATGCTTTTTACTCGACCATGATTAGAAACTTCGTAACGATTCTTTTTGGTTGGCTTAGAAAATTTAACTTTTTTCCATTGTTCATTTCTAAGATTTTTAATAGTGTCGCTCATACTTATATATTTTGGTACACATCTAATATACTAATAATTTGTCATTCTTTCAGTAATCTATCTTCGAAGCCGAAAATATACTGTGATTAAAAGTAAATTTATTTTTACGGCAGTAGAGTGGGAGAGACGGCGTGGATGGATTAATAATCTGAGTGATTTTTAGCTTTATTGCTTTGGAACGAATTGCTAGGTGAGTTTTTTTGCTAAAGCTGCATCAGCCAATAAGTCTTTTAGCAGAGCGATCAATGGCGTAAAAAAAGCCTACTACTTAGTCTCAAAAGAAAGATTGGTAGTAGGCTTTTTTAGTAAGAAATGTTTGAAGCTTAGCGTATTTATGAGTCAGAAAGCAACTCTAAGCTTGCATGCTTTCGATGTAGCGAATAAGATTTTTCTCTTGTGGGAGATTCATTTTTTTCTTGATGCGATATCTTGCCATCTGTACCGATTTAGGGCTAATATTTAAGATCAGTGCTAAATCTTTGTTGGATAACTTCAATTTGATAAACGCACAGTGCTTAAGATCATTTTGATTAAGCTGTGGATGAAAGTCTGATAAGGTTTCAAAGAAGCTAGGATGGATTTTTTCAAAATGCAGTTTAATCCTTTTCCATTGATTATTGGTATGCTCAACGGATTGAATATCACTCATTATTTTCTTGATAATCTTTTTAGATTTACTATCGTCTACTTCTCCATCCAATAACTTCAAGGAGTGCTTAATTTCGACTAAAGCTTTTTGTTGGGAAGAAATTAAAATAGCTTGACTTTCTAGTTCCCGATTTTGATCTTCCAGTTCCGATTTGATTTTATCTTTTTCTTCGGTGAGCACTTGTATGAAACTTTGCGGATCTTCCGTTTCGGATGCTCTATCCATGAGCAAGTAAATTCCTATAATCCTATTGGAGACATCGAGGTCTGGTAACAAGCGAATGTTGCTTTTGCCAAATTTTGGAGATAATAGGTTGAATTGAACTTTTTTCTGCGTCGTTAAGACTTCTTGTATAAAGGGAATAATCTTCGCATAATTATCTTTATAAAAATAATCAGACAAAGGTTTTCCAATTAGTTGACTCGGATTCATTTTGAACCATTTATCGTAGGTATTATTCGCAAATTGAATCGTCAATTCGGTATCAACATACGCAATACAGATTGGCATGTGGTTCATCAAGTAGTCTGCTTCTTTAGTAGAGGCTTGCTTCATTTTCTAACGAGGATTAAAGTATTACTAATAAAGATCATTCCTAGGCTAAACTAGTCTTCTCAACTCCTTATCCCAATAGATAAGCAATAGCAGAAAATAGATAACACTCAATGCTCACGTAAGGTGAGATTGACTAGTATGAAGTTAATTGTTAGATAAATAAGCTCGGAATAAAAAAGTGCCTTTTTACTCTAGTTTTTTTACGGGAATATTTGAAAAAAGTTTCTTAATGAAAGTCTTCAAATCAGTTAAAAAATATAGTAAACAGTACACGAAAATAGCACATTATTTTGATTTAAACTACTTTCTGGTAGGTTTTTTTAATTGCAATGTGTCAATATGACATTTAATGCTTTGAGTCTTAGTGACTTAGTATTTACAAAGAAAATGCGATCAAAAACATATTGTTTAGTTTTGAGCAATGGTGAATTTAAGCGCTGTAGTGCCATTGTATAGTTTAATATGTATTTAAAAAAATTATAATTTTTCAAAAACTAAACAACGATAGCAAATATACTGGTTAAGTAAAGCGATTTGTCTTGCATCTCCTCCAATCAAGGAGCGATGGTAAGGATTGTTGCGAAAAAATGGCTTGGTAAACTTGAGTAAGGTTCGGATAAAAAGATCTCTCGGGCGATTGAGTGGCAGGTAAGGAGTAAGGTCTTTATGCTTGGATAAACGCATTTGATGTTGGCTGGCGTGCTTTTCTAACTGTCGAATGGTAAGCAAACTACCCGCCATCCAATTGTCTTTGAAATTAGAAAGTACAGTTTTGATCTTTCTTTGAGCTCGCGGCGACTGGGTAGCGGTAAGTACTTCCTGCAAGACATCGTCAATGATCACTAAGAGACCACCTGGTTTTAACTTTTGGCTAATTTGCTGGAAAAAAACCTGTGCATCGGGAGCGTGAATAAAGGCTTCGATGGCGAAGGCAAGATCAAGGGATGGAATATGGTCACCAAGTTGTTGGAAATCTCCTTCTACGATAGCGCAATTACTACGTTGCATTTGTTGTAAATGCTGTTGCGCAATTGCTGCCTGCTTGGCGCTAATGGTAATTCCGTGGAACTGTGTTGTCGGAGCTGCTTTGTCGGCAAGATAGAATAAGCTACTGCCGACTCCACAGCCTAAGTCCAAAACGGATAAGGCTTGATCTTGCTTTTTGCTTTGGAGTTGTACAAGTTCTCTGAAAACCAATTCGTTGGCGTAGTTAATGGCGACGGATAAATCTTCGACACCTTCCGCCCACAGCGCAGAGTGAATGTTTTGACTATTGGCATTTTGACCTAGTTTTAGGAAAAGGCGGGTATTGTGATCGTAGTAATTTTTAACGGATTGACTATTCATGATGAAGGAACTATTTTAGTTTGTATAACATCGGTAAGTCCAAGTTCGGTCAAGCCAAAAATTGAATACCTCGTTTACAAGCTATTGGTGTTTGAAATTAAATGTTATTTAACATCCTCCTTAAGAATATCTAACGCAAGCCGAGCGTTGTACTAAAAACGGTTAAAGTACTTAAGTATATATTTAAAATTTAATCTCCTTCATACTTTAAACGCATACTCGTCATGAAGAATTACAAAATTATTAGAAAAGAACGCGCAAATAGGCGCACCGCTCTCTTATTATCCTTAATTTTTCATCTTGGTTTACTTGGCGGAATTGCTTATGCCTCTACGGGGAGCGACTGGAAATCCTTAGTGCCCGAAAGCATAAAAGAGTATTTACAATTAGAAACAACTCCACCCGCCAAGACTAAAGATCAAGTTCAAGCCTAAAGGATAGTCGAACCAAGGGCTTAAAAAAGACCGTGGAGATTACTGGATACTTTATTAATGATTTCTCCTAAGTCCGCTGGATTATTTTTAAAATCAACTTCGTCCGCATTAATAATTAAAAGGCGCCCTTCGGTGTAGCTATTGATCCAAGTATCATAGCGTTCGTTGAGGCGTTTTAAATAATCTAAGCTCATACTTCCTTCGTAATCTCTTCCTCTACTCTCGATGTGATCTACCAAGGTAGAAATACTTGCCTTGAGGTAAATCAATAGATCAGGAGCTTCAATTTGGGAAGTCATCAATTTGAATAAATCGAGGTAATTATTAAAATCTCGGGTAGACATTAAGCCCATATCGTGAAGATTTGGCGCAAAAATGTGAGCATCTTCATAAATAGTACGATCCTGAATCACGGTCTGTTCCCCATTCAAAATATTGAGTACTTGTCGGTACCGATTATTAAGAAAATAGATTTGTAGATTAAACGACCAACGTTTCATATCGGTATAAAAGTCCCCTAGGTAAGGATTATTATCCGTAGATTCATAGTGTACACCCCAATTGAAGTGTTTAGCTAAATGCGTACAAAGCGTGGTTTTTCCTGCGCCAATATTTCCAGCAATGGCAATGTGCTTAATTTTGGGTTTGTTTTCCATGAATCGTATGTCGTTGATACTGAAATTGTTAAAAATTAGACTTTCCTGCCCTCATTTAAGACAACTTCAATGGCTCACTTGGGTAGTTGGAGGATCACAAACGCGTGAATATTAAGCTTCGTGTTGATCCAAGTTTTGAATAAATATGAACTGCGAAAATACAATTCCTAACGTTATTTTAGAAAAATACGAAGGATTAATTCAAAGATTTCCACGGGTACTTTTTATCCTAGGCGCAATTCGAGTCATTTGTCGTTGCGGTGTAGCTTTGTTAAGCTTACGTTTTACTACAAAGTCGTTCGTGGAATTGAAGATTTTGCGTCTTTATTTAGTACACCGTGTACTTAGCATGATGTTAATACCATACATCGTGTATCTAATTTCTAGACAATTTATCGGACAAAGTATTAAATTGCAGGAAATAAGTGTTTTTAGACGATAAATATGTAACGAACATCTAATTTTTTATTATGAAAGTAGACAAACCTTTAATTTCGAAACTAGAAAATTTAGCCAAGCTTGCTTTATCGGATGAAGAGAAAACGCAATTGTTGACTGATATGAATGATATTCTGTCTATGGTAGAAAAGCTAGATCATTTGGATACGGAGGCAGTAGCACCTTTGATTCACATGAGTGATCAGCCTCAAGTACTAAGAAAAGACGAAATAAAGCACGAGTTATCAAAAGAAGAAGCTTTAAAGAACGCTACCGCTAAAGTAGACCCTTTCTTTACCGTGCCGAAGGTGATTGACTTGGATTAAGTCTTGATCGGTGGTGAAGCTACTTAGCAGTAAAAACATTAAATTACAAATTATAGAAACCTAGTTATGGAAACAATCATTGGCATTAAAGATTTGAAAAAGACTTATATCATGGGAGCGGAAAAGGTGCACGCCTTGCAATCCGTTAGCTTAGATATTAAGCGAAATGAGTACGTTGCCTTAATGGGACCTTCTGGGTCGGGCAAATCTACGTTGATGAACTTACTAGGTTGCCTAGATACGCCGACGAGTGGAAGTTATTTTCTTAACGGAACGAACGTCAGTACGATGCCGGATAACGATTTGGCGGAAGTGAGAAATAAAGAAATTGGTTTCGTTTTTCAAACCTTTAATTTGTTGCCAAGACTTTCCGCTTGGGATAACGTAGCCTTACCATTAGTATACGCAGGGTTGAGTAAATCGGAACGAAACGAGAAAGCGAGTAAAGCCTTGGAAGCAGTAGGGTTGGCCGATCGAAAAGACCACAAACCCAATGAATTGTCTGGTGGGCAAAGACAGCGGGTAGCGATTGCCCGTGCCTTGGTGAATGATCCAGCGATTATTTTGGCAGATGAGCCTACTGGAAACTTGGATACGAAGACTTCCATTGAAATTATGGGAATTTTTGAAGACATTCACAAAGCAGGAAATACGGTAATCATCGTGACACACGAACCTGATATTGCAGAACATACTCGTCGAATTATTCGTTTGCGAGATGGTTTGGTAGAATCGGATGTTATCAATGAGAATGTGATTAGTGCTTACGATCCAGCGGCGAAATACCGACAGAAATAGTATTTTAAGTTCGCTTAGCATCAAGGTATAAAATGCAGTAACTCAACAGGATTGGCTTTCAATCCTGTTGAGTTTTTGTATCTTGGGGCAGTACTAATTAGTCTAAACTCAAAAGATTTATCGGAATGGCATTTAAAATATATACGAAAACGGGAGATAAAGGACAGACTTCTTTATTTGGTGGTAAAAGATTACCAAAGCACCATTTACGAATTGATGCATACGGCACCGTAGATGAATTGAATTCCTACCTTGGTTTGTTGCGGGATTCCGTTAAAAAGGTCGCCCAGCAAAATTTGTTGAAAGAGATACAGGATCGACTTTTTACAATTGGTGCCAACTTGGCGAGTGATCCGGCTAAAGATATGCAAACGCCAGATTTGCATCAAGAAGATATTGAATTATTAGAAAAGGAGATTGATCGGATGAATGAGACTTTGCCCCCATTGAAGAACTTTATTTTACCCGGCGGACATACGGTAGTTTCTTCTTGCCATATTGCGCGTTGTGTTTGTCGGCGAGCGGAACGTTTGGTAGTAGCCTTGGATGCGGAAGAAGGCGTCGAAGCGATTTTGATCCAGTATTTGAATCGCCTGTCGGATTATTTATTTGTATTGTCTCGACAGATTGCACAAGATCTTGGCGCGCCGGAAGTCAATTGGTATCCGCGAAACTCCTAAACCTTGTATATGCCCAATCAATTTCAATCGGCGATTCAGAAACTTCCTAATATTGCCAAGTATCTTTTGGTATTTGGAGTCATTATATTCATTAGTTTTCTCTTTCCCAATAACGCAAAATTCAAGTACCAATTTGTCGCGGGACAAACGTGGCACTATGATGATTTGAAAGCGCCGTTTGATTTTGCCATTTTACGACCCGAAGAAGAGATTACCGAAGAAATGAACGTGGTTGAGGGCGAGTTTTCTCCGTATTACGAATTTGATTTAGATGTCGCTCGCCAGAAAAAATTAGACTTTGGAAAAGCTTTTCGAGAGCAGTATAAATTGATTGATACGGATCGGCAATTTGAAGATGTACGTAGACGGCCGGAGGCTTATCAAAAGTATGGTAAGGCCGTAATTGAAAAGATTTATGATTTTGGGATAGTTGAGCTCGATCCGCGGCATCAACAAAAGGGGGCTGACTTTGTCATTAATTTACTCAAAGGAAATACCACGCAAAAGCAGACCCTACAACATTTGCTTACGCCTAAAAAAGTGGAACTTTGGGTAAGTGATTCTCTTTTTGATAGTCGCTTGCAAGAACCAGAGTTTTTGTTGCCACTTTTAGATATCGAAATCTTCTCTCCAAATGTTCGCTACAATGATACCTTGACCAAAAAATTTCAAGCGCAGCAACTAGGCGGTATTTCGCGGATGAATGGAATGGTGAATAAGGGAGATTTGATTATTTCTAAAAATGGCATTATTACGGATGGTATTTATCAAAAACTAGTTTCTTTTCAAAAACAGTACGAGCGGGAAGTCAGTGATAAAAAGTCGCATTATGGTGTATTTTTTGGTTACTTCTTGCTAACGAGTTTGATTATTTGTGTCTTTCTTTTGTATTTACAATACCACGCTGCCGAAGTTTTTGCGAAATTTCATCGCGTCGTTTTTATGCTACTTTGGTTGGTCGTTTTTAGTTATTTGATTAGTGTGATCGAGTATACGCAATTGTTGAGTCCTTATATGATTCCTTATTGCATCGTACCGATTGTGATTAAGAATTTTTACGACGAGCAATTAGCCTTATTTACCCACATTGTATTATTGTTGATTGCTAGTTTTCTTTGCTCCTTGGGCTACGAATTTACTTTTATGCAAATTCTTGCGGGTATCGTAGCGGTGTTAGCGGATTTTGATACGCGCTATTGGAGTCGCTATTTCCTTTCCATTTTCTTTATCTTTTTAAGTTATGCTTTTGCCTATTTTGGTTTGGCTTTGATTCAAGAAGGCAATTTATCTGCGTTGGACGGTTCTGTTTTTGTCTGGTTATTTTTAAATGCTTTTCTGACTTTATTGGCTTATCCATTGATTCCTTTGATGGAAAGAGTCTTTGGTTTTACGTCCAATATTACTTTAATGGAACTTTCGGACATGAACCATAGCTTGCTGAAAGAACTGTCGATTAAAGCGCCGGGAACCTTACAACATTCCTTACAAGTTGCCAACTTATCGGAAGCGGCGGCGACACAAATTGGAGCGAATGCGCTATTAGTGAAGGTAGCAGCGATGTATCATGATATTGGAAAGACTTTGCAGCCGCAATATTTTATTGAAAATCAGAGTGGTGGAAATCCACATCAGGCAATTAGTAATTTAGAAAGTGCTCGCCTGATTATTGAACACGTAACGGAAGGGGTAAAGCTCGCAAAGAAAAATAGACTGCCAAGCATTATCATCCAATTTATTAAAAGTCATCACGGGACGACGCGGGTAGAGTACTTTTACCGCAATCAGCGGAAAGATTTCCCGAACGAACCCATTAGCGAAGCAGCTTATCGCTATCCTGGTCCCAAACCACAGACCAAGGAAGAAATGATTTTAATGATGGCGGATTCGATTGAAGCTGCTTCTAAAAGTTTGCAAAATCCCGGAGAAGCGGATATTCACGATCTGGTAGAGAAAATTGTAGCTGGCAAAATTGCGAGTGGACAATTTACGGAGACCGCACTTAGTTTTCAGGAATTGGAGGTATGTAAAGCAGCATTCAAGAAGTTGCTAAAAAGCATCTACCATATTCGAGTGGAGTACCCAGAACCAGAATAGCGCGCCCAAAATTGAGCGGTTATTTTCGTTAGTCACAAATTTTTTCTCCTATCATCTTATATAAGAAATCTATATCATGCTATCGACAAGTACGGCGCATCGCCTTTTGTTTTTTCTACTTTAGCCTGTATTCGGATTTTTTTTATTTTTTTAATATTTTTTGTTAATCTTTTTAGCTAGTAGCTTCAAAGTTTCCTTTTTCTTCCTTCCTTTTCCGGATTTAATCTACGGATAGTCTACATATTCCTTTTTTTAATGTAAAAAGCAGCACTATGGCATTAAACAATGTCACGATTTTCGTTTTTTTTATAAATTATTTTTGCCCTTAGGGACATTTTTTTTGCTAAAAACTGAAATTAGTTTGTTTTAGGTGTAACATTTAAGCTGTAATACAAGTATATGAGAATAAGAAATATGAAAACTGTAATTGGTAAGAAATGGACGTGTCACTAAAATGTTCATTTTGCATAGTTTTTTCCAAACATAAACACAACTCATGAACACGCAGGCACAAACAAAACATACCTTGAATAAGGTCTTTATTCCGCATTTCGCTCTTTTTACTTACCCCAATCAAAAATTTAATCATCGAAGATATCCGTAAGGATAAAAGCAGTATGATTCTCTGCTAGCTCCATTTTAGTTATTTTTTCTAAAAAAAATAACTGAAATGGAGTTAGTAGAAAATCATACTGCTTTTATCCTTACGGATACCTTCGATGATTAAATTTTTGATTGGGGTAAGTAAAAAGAGCGAAATGCGGAATAAAGACCTTATTCAAGGTATGTTTTGTTTGTGCCTGCGTGTTCATGTGTTGTGTTTATGTTTGGAAAAAACTATGCAAAATGAGCATTTTAGTGACACGCTCATTTTCCCTTAATAATAGTTTTCATATTCCTTATTCTCGTATACTTACATTATACATCGAATGTTACACTCAAAACGAACTAATTTACTTTGTTATCGAAAAATAAATACCCGCAGGGAAAAATAATTCATAAATAAAAATCAAAATCGTGACATTGTTTAATGTCGTATTGCTGCTTTTTACATTAAAAAAAGGAATATGTAGACTATCCGTAGATTAAATCCGGAAAAGAAAGGAAGAAAAAGGAAACTTTGAAGCTACTAGCTAAAAAGATTAACAAAAAAATATTAAAAAAATAAAAAAAATCCGAATACAGGCTAAAGTAGAAAAAACAAAAGGCGATGCGCCGTACTTGTCGATAGCATGATATAGATTTCTTATATAAGATGATGGG
>CALFBG010000160.1 GCA_937951685.1 uncultured Saprospiraceae bacterium
GGTGATTTTGACGGAAGAAAATTTTGCTTCAATCGAGGCGAAAAATGCAGGAAACCTAGTGGTTTTCAAGGCTTTTTAACGAAGCGTGAAACAAAATTTACTCGTCATAAATTAGTGAATTTATTAGGTAAACCTACTTAAATACTTAAAAGATTCAAATTGATGAAAAATCTAGTTTGTGCACTTTTTTTCCTATTGTTGCCGCTAATGGTATTTTCCCAAATAGCAGTGCAAGATACCTTGTACGTATGGGCAAGCAGCGGCTTAAATTTGCGAGCGAGTGCTGCTAAAACTGCCGAAAAATTGGTGACGATTCCTTTCGGTGGCGAAGTTGTTGCTACGGACATAACGGAAAAGTACTTTCTCGTTGAAGAGGAATTAGGGACAATAGACGGAAGATGGCTAGGCGTCAAATACAAAGATTATACGGGCTATGTATTTAGCGGTTATTTGAATAGCTTTCCTACGCCCAACGATGCAGAGGATGATTTGACTTATTTTAAACGTATTTTCGGACCGGTGCAAATGGAATACGAAACCGTCGATTCTATACAAAAATCAACTACACAGACGATACTTTTAAAGCACGGCATTACAATTTCTACCCAAAGATATCAAGAAGAAGATCGTTCTGCTTTTCCAACGATCTTCTTGCCGCAGTTGAGTCACCGTAACGCAAAACTATTCGCGAAGCACCTCTATGCAAGCCCTCGGTTTTACGACCAACGAGAAGCTATCTTGACTTACGACGCACAAACGCATACGATAAAAGTAACAGAACAAGAAGAAGTTGGCTGTTTCTTTAGCTTGCAATTATTGCAAAGCGCAACGGGTGGTGGAGCTACAGGAGTAGTAATCAGTCAATATTGCGGTTGTTAAAAGCGCTTCAAATCAGGGATGCGATAATAAGTTTTATGTTCAAATAATTCCTAAAAGTACTCTTTAGGATCTACATGTTTACCATCTTTCATCACTTCGTAGTGCAAATGCGGCGCCGTAGATGCACCTGTATTTCCTGACCAACCAATCAAGGCTCCTTTTTTGACTTTTTGACCTGCCTTTACTTTAAACTCGGATAAATGCGCGTACAAAGATTGGTATTGATCATCGTGTTTGATAATGATGTGTTTTCCGTAGCCGGAGCGGTGCGTGGTGACCGAAACGACGACACCATCGGAAGTAGCAACGATGGGCGTACCGACGGGAACGATCAAATCAATGCCTTTGTGCATTTTATGTCTGCCAAAAATCGGATGAAATTGCATACCAAAAGTACTGGCTAATTTGAATTCTTTGCTTATGGGAGCAATACTCGGTGGTGCTTGTTGCAAAGCCCAGCTGTAAGTAAAAACGCCGAGCATTAAGAGTAGCATTAAAAGTGAAATCTTTTTCATCGTTATTTTTTTTTGGTGAACAAGTTGAATGGTGTGTTGCTGAATGTGTAGGATACCATTTTCTCCGAAAGTTTGATCAAGCTGTGCACAAGCTTCTTCAAAAGAAAGGCCGCCGTTCATCTCCGCTTCGATGGCACAGCAGGCATGGTCTAGTAATTCCGCTTGGAGCGGTTGATAATTGAGCCCTTCCTTTTTTAAGTGCTCGGCGATCTGTTGAATTTGCTCGTCTGATAATGCGACCATAGGATCTTCAAGGTTAATTGATTTTTCGGTTTAAGTAGGTTTACCTACTTAAATCAGGGTCAAGTAATAATTGTAAGGTTTTGACAAAATCAAAAAACTCGTTGACTTTATCCGTCGTAGCAGTTTTCCCTTTGGGCGTCAGCAAATAATATTTGCGTACTCTTTTGCCAATGCTCACTTTTTCGGAAGTGACCAAACCGTCCGCCTCTAATTTGTGGAGCGTAGGGTAGAGCGCCCCTTCTGTTAGTTGAATTTTATCTGCGGTAAGCAATTTGACTTGCTGGGTAATTTCGTAACCGTACATCTTTCCTTGATTAGCTAAAAGCTTTAGAAGAATCGTTTTTAAGGTTCCTTTGAGTAGTTCTGTTGAATACATAAGTCAAATATACATAAGATTCTTAAGTATTTGCAGTTTTTTTAAATTTTAACAAAAAAAAGAGAGGCTAACGCGGTTCGCGTTAGCCCCATAATAACCTTCTTTGTACTATATTAAAAAAGAATCTTAAAATGCTGATTGGTGAAGTTTGAGACAACTTCAATATGGTGCTCTAAATTAGTCTCTGACTACATTGACTTTATGCATGGCAGATCGCCATTGATTATCGACGGACTGAATACTAATGAAATAGGTGCCACTAGGAATATCTTTGGTGCTCAACTTAAAGGCATTGCTACCTTGAGGTGCATTTTCAATATTAAAAGTTTGGATGGTTTGTCCTAACAAATCAGTCATCGTTAGTATAATATCGGATTGATCTTCTTTTAAAAATTCAATGTGTAGAAAATCATTTTGACGGACGGGGTTAGGATAGACATTACTAATGGTATTGGGCGCGTAGCAATTGCTCCACTCGGCGGCAACAACATCAGAAAAGCTAAACTGGCCATCCAAATCAATTTGCTTGAGTCGATAGTAGCTCGCTTGTTCGCCTCTCCATTCGGTATCTAAATAATCGTAGTGCGTTTCGGAATTACTATTTCCTTGCCCGGGGAATGCACTGAGGGTTTGGAATTTTTTGCCATCGTTGCTACGTTGCACTTCAAAAAATGCATTATTTTTTTCAGAAGTGGTTGTCCATCTAAGGTGCATTTCACAGTCTTCCGATTGTACCTGAAAGCTACTAAGTTCAACGGGTAAGAAATTAGCCGGTCGAAGATCGTGCGGAAGTTCATTCAATCCTGCTCCTTTTTCCGCTAAGTTATCAAGTGACCCGCAGTAACAACTGGCTACGCCCGGTGTAACAATTGCGACGATTCCTCGATTAGGATCGCAGGAGGCATTAAAGCTTCCCGTGAGTCTTTCGGTAGTATGGCTCATCATATTTTGAGTAATCGTATCGGCGTGTATCGGCATACCTTCAAGGTCGTCTCCGTCACCGTTAGCACAATAGAATTGTACAATAACAGACTCTTCCGTTTGGTAGCCATTGTTGCTGATGTCTAGTTCGTAGTTATAGCTAACAGGCGTATTGACGGTCGTATAATTAAGTGCGATAAACTGTACCTCAAAATCTGGCTTCTCAATTTTCGTTGCAATGATTTCCGAGCCGGTGACAATCTTGAGACTAGGACAAACGCCCGTATCACAAGCTACCGCGCCGACTTGTGAAGTGCTTTTCACCTCAATCGTTTCGTTGGTCTCACAAGTACTAATATCATTCGTAGTGACCTCGAAGGAGAGTGTCATTGTTCCATTAAAATTATTTGGGTGTTTAAATAAAATCGTTTCTTTTCCGTTGGTCGTTGTTGTGCCAAGATAACTCGGGCAAGTTGCGGTCAAGCAAGTAAATGATCCTGCGTAGGCAAGTCCCGTTGGTAGGGTGTAGCTTAAGGTATCATAACTCGCCGTGCTACCAGAGGAAATGACATAAGTACTCGTTAAGGTTTTTAAATCATCGCAGCTTTCAAAATTAGCATCCGGTGAGAGGCTAGAGCTAATATTCATAAAATAAGGAGCGGTAATTCCATCAATATCCAAAGGACTACTGAGAATCATTTCTCCATTTCCTTCTGCTGGTCCTCCACAAGGTTGATCTCCTAGCGTTGTAACACTGTAGAAATCTCCTGAGTTTAAATCACAAGTAGACTGAAATTGCCAACGTAAAATGATTTCGTTTTGGTTAACGTTAGTTGTTCCTAATAATCCTTCTTGATTTCCAAAATTTGTAGGATCAATATCTGCTAAATGGATTGTCCATTTGTTGCTGCCATTATTACTGCCGTTAATCATCGCTGCTTCTGCGGCGGCTCCAAATGCACGGGGCACATTGATGGTATCAATTCCTTCTACTTCAATCGTTGCACTACCACTGATGTAAACTAAGCCTGCTCCTGCGGAAGGAATATTGATGTCTAAGCTTAGGTTTGAAATGTTACCGGGTTGGGCACTGACGACTTGCATTTCAACGGGAAAAGGTACGCAGTTGGTAATTTCGGTCATACCCCAATTTCCGTTGGCTGGGTTAGCTGGGTCCGTTGGAGTATCTGCTAAAAGCGTAATGGTTGAAGAGATTTGTGCTTCTTGTGGTAAAACGTAAACCTCGGTAGTCACACCACAACCCAAACTTTCCGTTGGAGTAGGGTAGCCCGTGCAAGCCCATCCGTGCTGAATCGCTAAGGTATCATTGGTACAAGAGGCATAGGTCGCATAAATTCTGATGTCACGACAATCACCTTGATTAAGCTGATCAATTTCTACGAAAGTTTTGTTTAAATCATAACTACTGTAGTTAATGGCACTTTCAGTACCTGAACTAATATCGTATAACGCTTCTACTTTTACGGCACCATCCGTAGGATCTAAAGTCAACCAGTTGTAATGAACATTCATATCACTGGTGCTATTACAAATTCGAACTTCCCAAACGGCAGTATCTTTTGGTTCAGAAAAAGACTGATTGAGTGGGGTTAGTGCAAAACTTGGCGCCGTATAATCTAAATAAGAAGTAGAACTCGAAAGGGAGTCTCGTTCGTGTACCGCTGGATTGTTGATGTAAGTCCATTTTTTGTAATAAACAGTGTAGCTAACGTGTGATTTCCCTTCTGCGGTGCTGCAACTAGGAATATAATCAATAGTTACCCTAGGGTAGTGGGTACCAATTTTATCAGTGTCTTTATAAGTACTTGGTCGTTTGATCCATAACGTTCCGTTCGGACGAACTTCGTAGTCACTTGGTGCCAAAAGAAGATCACCATAAAATAAGACCTCTCCAATACTCCAACCCGTAGGTATTGTAACGAGGAGAGAATCCACGTGTATATTGGGACGGTATTCGTTAGGGAAATTATCTCCCGAGTTTGTTTTATGACTCAAATATAAGGGTAAGCTAAAAGTATTACATCCTTCTGAGATCTCGACGCCCGTTGCCCCATCGAAATAGGAGTGCGTATAGCTCAAATTCGTCCCCAAGGAATTGCAAGAAATTGTTCCACCATTTTGATCCAATAGATAATAGTTGGAGCGGAAGTTATTGACGGTGTTCGTGTTGATACTTGTTGTCGCACTGGAAATGACAAAATCTGCAGTTACTTGCACCACATCTGCCTCATAGTTACTTGATCCACCAGGTCCTTGACCATACGAAAAACTGGGATCAACAGTCTGACGATAATTGGATAAATCAAAAATCATTTCGTAATTCCCACTACCCAAATTGTTTTTGGTCGGCGCAGCGGCAAGTGGAATTTGATAAGTGACTTGACCACCATTATATTCTCCATCTTTATCCGTAATACTTATTTGTCCACCGACAAAATCAAAAATATCTTTAGTGTCTTCAGGACTGTAAGTAATGCGTAAAAATAAATGATTAGTCATGGTATCCGTTAAGATTCCAGTGCTAACGAATTGTACGGTATCTTTTGGATAAACCAACCCTAACTCGTGATCCGTTGCATTCAAATTTACCAAAGTACTTTGGGTATTATCCGTCCAACTGCTCGACGTTCGTAGTGCGGAGAATTCAGTTTGCTTAACGCCGACACAGGTAGTACCACAATTTGGAGTTATCGAAACGTTGCTACAATGCACCGTTTCTTCAAAGCAGCTATTGCCACTGCTATCTTTACAACGATAAACAGTATAAAAAGGAATTACAATGGGATCATTTAAGTCCCAAGTATCACAATCGAATTGTAGCTCAAAATTGTACCAATCATAGACGTATCGATTAAGCTGATAAAAAACAGTATCGTTAGATTGGGTAAAACTGGGACTGTAGCTATTATAAGCGGGATCATAAGTTGCCGTTGGCGCTAAGCTAATGCCCGGTGGTAAAACTACGAATACCGTCCAGTCAACACTTGAGCCCGTATTTCCATTTCCACCATTACAGCCAATACTATTCAAGAGGTAAGGCTTCATGCCAATGGTAAATTCTTCTTCGTCAACAACGTCGGTAGGACTTTGTAGTTCTGTAGTGGTCAAATAGTCTCGAATGAAATTAGTATAGTTGAATGTTTGACGCAAGGGACTCATAGGAATACCACACTGGTTTTCCCAACTAATATCCGCCGCAATGTGTTCCCAGTGAATATAGTCTTCCCGCCCGATACCACAGCTTTGATCGTCGGGGGTGAGGTACAGGTCAAAACTGATGACGAGGCTGCTATCGTTTGCTAAGTCATCAAAAAAGCCATCGTTATCCAAATCCTCTAAACCACCGATACCGTCGGGGTCCGTTGTAAAATAGTTCGCAGGAATATAATCTACGGGATTACCATAAATCCCCGTTAAGGTGCCCGGCACAACGAGTTTTCCATTAATTTTTATATTGGCAAAATGTTTTGTTCCCTGATATCCAGTTCCCCACATTGTCATTTGACTCGGTGTCGCAATGGGACTATTGTTGGCGCGCAGGCCGATGATAATAGCAAGGTCTTTCGCGAAGGCACCACCCGCGGGAGCGGTTTCGGTAGAGCTATTGGTAATTTCTACGGCATAAGTTACGGTATCACAAAAATCTAGTGCGGGAAGCAGCGGATTCGATAGATTAAGAATTGGAACGCCGTTGGTCAAGCCTAAGCTACTACCGGATTTATTGATTTGGCAACGAGCATCGTAACCGCATCCCCACCAAACGAGTAGGGAAGAACTAATTGTATTATTGCTTCCGCAAAGTGTAGGCGTTAATTTATAGGATAGTACAAATTGCTCATCTTTTTCAAAATAGGTATTGGCATTCCCATAACCCTCCGAACCATCAATTGCCATAAGTAGGTTGGCATCAAAATGTATAATGACGGAATCGCCGACAATCGTAACGTTGGCACTCGGAATCGGAATGGCACTTCCATTCGGATTGATGACGAAACTATCTAAACTTACCGCAGAGGCTGGTGCTACGTCAGCAAAATAGAAATCTTGAATGGCGCTGAAAGAACCATTCGTAATATTCAAACTTCGTTGTGCGCTACCCGCAATATTTGTGGTACTTGGACTCGTAACTGGATTGGTAATACTTAAAATTGCATAGGTTAAATCGTAATCTACCGTTCCCGTTCCTCCTAGGTAAGTAACTGGATTTGTATTTTCGTAGACCAAGATAGAGTCTCTAAAACTGTTGCCATTGATTTTATGATCTTTCGCGGTGCAATTTGCCACTCGTTCAATGCGGAGCCTAAGAAATTCGTTCGCTTTCAATTCGCTCACGTTGAATTGTGGTCGGTTAAGATTAGAAAGATCTCCTTCGGTAACAACTGCCCCCGCGTCACTATTAAAACTAAAAGAGCCAGGAAGGTAATTGATTCCAGCATCTAATTGAATTTCAATGCTAGGATTGGTTAAAGCAATATTACTATTGGTAAAACTGAAAATGAGTTTCCCCGAGCTTTCGCAGGTTTGAAGGTTATCCGCACTAATCGCAGGAACGACTGGTCCCCAAGTAATGGATTGCGCCGAGAGTGTCATAGCAGTGAAGAGTAACCAAAAAGAGAGCAAGCCTCTGATTGATTTTTTTATGTTTAAATTTTTCATTTAGCGTATGGTTTTGTTTTTAGCGTATGCTTCAACTTGACCTATTCATAAAAGTAAATGGGCACTTCATTTAATCTTATACATAGCAATGCCTAGCCGCACTTAGGGATGCAGCGAGCAAGCTAAAACAGATTACTTTATCGATTTTTCAGTATCGAAGTGTACGTAAGTAGGTTTACAAATTACTTTACTTATTAACTAACTTGCCTCATCTTTTGAACAGTTTTTGAACAGTCTTTTTATTTTCGTGCCTCAGTACTGATCAAAATCTAACACCATTTAATGGCAAATTAATTTTGTCTTAGTACTTATAACTTCGTTGGAATAAAAACTAATAGGCTTGGCAACAATTACTTTTAATAAAATAGTAGGTGGCAATACCTATTTTGTATTATTCGCTTAGTCTTAATGGGACAAAACGTTACCGATTGATAGGAAATAAGATCATAAAATAACCAATGAGGGCACATTGGTTATTCGCTTGGTTGCTAAAACTGTGCCATGTAAGGTATTACTTATGCGTAGTATGTTTTGTGTTTTGATAGTCAGTTGATTATACATTTATTTTTTGTTGCATATATTTTTTGTAGAAAAAAAATGTAGCGATAATGTAGAGCGTTTGATTTTGCTTAGAAAAGCTGTTTTTATGGCGTAAATCTTTATAAATGCCTTTTTTTTAACCAAAAATGATGAATAAATAGCTAGTACACTTGACTTTATTCGAAAGTTCTTTTTACAGAAAAATGAGTATTGATAGTCAGTTAGTTATAGTTTTAGATTTAGATTCTCTTTTCGAATAATGTCTAGTGTACTAGTGGGTTATGCTTTGAAGTGGAGACAAAAAAAAACTGCCGTAAAAGCTAGTTTTTAAGAAATTGGGTAGAAATTTTCTAGCACCATTTTATTTCCTAAAAACGTCAAGCTTTTACGACAGTAATGAATAAGTAAAAAGCGTTTCCTTGCTTCGATATAATATCCGCTGTAATTAATATTAATAATCGGAACAAAGCTTACCGTTATTTTATTGATCTGTTTCGCCTTCCACTTTGGCCCAACCTCCGGCTTTAATCTTTTTCTGGACAGCATCCATTTGCATGGCGACCATTTGGTCTCGATCTGATCCGAAAGGAGCAATATTTTGTGCCAGCTTCAAATGCTCATCGGCTTCTTTCAAGTTATTGATACTCATGTGTTCCATGGCAATAGAGTAGTGCCCCAAACAAAGGTTGTTGGAGAAGTTGTTGATTTGATCTTGATCAATGAGATCATTGATGTATTCTTCCAACTCTAGCATATCTCCCGTTACCTCTTCGCCGTCGCTGAATACGTAACTTGCGGCTTCTTGCATTTTGCCAAGCTCCCATGCTGTCTTAAACTGGTCTCCATTTTTAAAGGTAAAAACAGAAGGACCATCTAATTTCCCCTGATTCCAATTTCCACGCAGCGTATCTCCACTCGTCCAAGCGATCATTCCTTTGCCATTTCGTTGTCCTGATTTACTATTGCCGATAAACATACTGCCATCAAGGCGCTTAAAAGTTCCTTGTCCGTGTGCCAGTCCTGCTTCCCATTCTCCCGAATAAGATTCTCCGTTGATGAATAGAATAGTACCTTCGCCGTCCATTTTATCCTCCGAGAATTCACCGACGTACTCATGACCACAGGAAAATCGGTAAGCACCTTCTCCTTCCCGCAAGCCTTCGTACCATTCTCCTTCAAATTTGCTACCATCAGCATAAGTATGTTTGCCATATCCATGCGGTGCGCCATTGATGAAAGAACCTTGATATTTTTCCCCATCGGGCCAGGTTAATTTACCGATACCGTGCATTTTGCCAAAGCGGAATTCCCCTACGTAGACGCGACCGTCTTTCCATTCTTTTTTTCCTTTGCAGTATTTTTGAAAAATGGAGCACTTGCTGGAGACAACAACTTCGGCAGTTAAATTAAATTTTTTTGAAGGAGGGATTTTAGGAAATGTGCTGATGCTGGCTAAAACCGAAAAGGGCAATAGTAAACTCAGCACCAAACAGAGTTTTGTGTTTTTTTTGTTTAAAATCATGCGACCAATATTTTGGGTTAGTTAAATAACGGGGGTGTTATATTCTATTCCTAGGGGAAGCAATAGATTGTGGGGGAGAAATTGCTAGCATTACCCAATGCTGTTGTTTACAATTCAAATGCTCGATCAAGTTAAACCACTGAAACGATAGCACTCGAAAGTCCTATCTTTTAATTTTTAGTGGAAGGGCATTAATTGAGCTGCTCTTCGACAGATTTTGTCAAAAATAAATTTGAATTATTTGTTGTTGTTTTTACCTATATATGACTTCAAGATGCGAAGAAAGTGATTTGTTTGTTAATTGTTTTTAGGGAAAATGTGACAAGCTAAATTCGTCTTTTAAGAAAGCTAAAGTTTTAAAAGAAGTAGTTACAAAACTACCCCATCCGGACTAAACCTTCCAATACATCTCCCACGAAATAGGACACTAAGGCGGCGATTGCCCCCAAGACAACCGTTTCTAAAACCCCTCGCCAAACACTCGTCTGTGTAACGTAGGTTTTCATAAAACCAATAAAGGTAAAACCGACTCCGGTTAGGACACAAGTACCGATAAAGGGATCGTAGGGATACTCGCCCACGTAATCCCAGACATAAATAATTAAAGGGATGATGCCTATCGTAACAAAGGATATATAGGTAACTCCTCCCATGGTAAAAGGAGATTTTTTTTCTTCTATCATGCCTAACTCTTCTTTCATCATCACATCTACCCAGCGATCTTTATCCGCAATAATTACCGCTACGACTTGTTCCAAGAGTTCCCCTTCGAATCCTTTAGCTGCATATATTTTACGGACTTCTTCTACTTCCTCTTCCGGTAGATTTTCTACTTCCCAATATTCAATACGTTGATGTTTGGCGTAATTCTCTCGTTCACTTTTGGTACTAAGATAAGCACCTACGGACATTGCAAAACCATCCGCTAGGAGATTGGCAAATCCTAAAATGATAATGATGGAGCTTTCTAATTCTGCTCCTACGGCTCCTGCAACTACGGCAAAAGTGGTTACTGCGCCATCAATTCCCCCGTAAACAAACTCTCCCAAATAGTCTTGAAATCGAGAAAAAATACTGTTCTCCTGATGAAGATTTGTTTCATTATGGTTATTCATTTATTTATTATTTTATGCGCTGATTATTCATAACGTAGAGAACACAGGCTAAAGAAAAGAATAGGTTATCGATTCACATTGAATTCAGAAATGTATTAAATATCAGAAGGCGCTGCCCGAAGACCAGCCGATGAGCTATAGGTATCCCGAGGTAAGATTAAGTTAAAACTTCTATTTAGCGTAGGTGCTGAAGAATTGAAATCTGCTTTCAGGAATTGTTTTCCCTTAAAGGATGATACAATAAGTTTTTTGAGAACCAATAAGGATAATTCGAATTCTTCATCTTGAGCAGAGCAACATTCTAAATGTCCTTCTCCTATGTCCGTTTCAAAAAGATCCGTCAACCAATCTAATAAACTTTTATCCTCCGCCGATTCTTTTGACATGAAATCCTTGTTACTGTTATCATGAATAGGAGGAGTTGTATGGTGCAAACTGAGTATAATACCAGCAAGGTAAAATAGTATGCAGAATATTTTTTTAATAGCACTAATTTTTATCAAATATAGGAAAATAGCCTTGTGGATGTAGTTCTTGAAGCCATTTTATTGTTCATTGATAATGAATAAACGCTATAAAATGATCACTTTTTGCTAGTCTCCAGAAATGTTTTGTACAAAAAGAAATCCCGAATCTACGGATTAGGTAGATTCGGGATTTGCTTGAAATAGGATATAAAAAATTCAAATCGGATTGTACACGAATGAAGTTCGTGTATAGTGGTATTAGTTCATTTGCTGAAGCTGAGCCGTTGCCATTTTAACAACTTGCTTTTGGTCAGCGTTAGTTTGTGTTTGGGCTAAGTTGAAATAACGCTTAGCCGCAGTGTTGTTTTTTTGTGCCTTGTACTCCATTCCGATGGCGTAAAGTACGATCGCTACGTTAGCGTCAGCACCATTTAGCTGTTGGTTATTGTTAGTCTTTGTAATGATATTTTTGATCGAACCATTAATTGTTGTTCCGTTGGTAGCCACGTAGCTTGCTTTGCCAGGCTTACCATTTTTCCAAGTTAAAGTTAAAGCATCGCCATTCGCGAAGTTGAAACTTGATGTTCCGTTTACTTTATTGTTGTTCCAAGTTGCGTTCATCGCATCATCTGATTGCCAAACGATCATACCTGCTCCGTGACGTTTTCCTGCTTTGCTGATACCAATAAATTTGCTACCATCAACTCTTGTGAAACTTCCTTTTCCGTGCGCCTTTCCCATTTTCCACTCTCCTTCGTAGATCTCTCCGCTAGCCAATAGCATCGTACCCATTCCTTGCATTTTTCCTCTTACGAATTCTCCTCGGTACTCATGACCACAAGCAAAATCGTAGCTACCTTTACCGTCCATATAGCCGCGCTTCCAGTTGCCTTCGTAAGTGCTACCATCTTCAAAAGTTTGGATACCAAAACCTTCTCGTAATCCTTTTACGAAGTTACCTTCGTATACTGCACCGTCTTTAAAATTCAAAGTACCTTCACCGTGTGGCTTACCATTTTTTAAATCTCCAACGTAGCTATCTCCACCAGATAAAGTGATGATGCCAGTAGTAGCAGATAAAAATGCAGGAACGATTAAGAAGAAAGCAAGGAGTAAGTTGGAAACAAGATTTTTGGCTAAAATCATGTGGATAAGGTTTTTGGTTAATAAGATACTAAAGAGATTCAATCAGGAGGGAAGTATGCGCTGTAACGTTTCAAATTACAATGTAAAATTAAGACCATTTCCGAGCAGATACAATACTAGAAATAGGTTAAAAAATAGATGAGTTTTTTTTTGGAATGTAATAGATTGGTAAACTAATGGTTTACGCGTTAAAATAAAAAGTAATTAGTGGAAAATATAAGTGGAAAGCATTAAAAAGAGTGGGATAACTATCAATTAAAGCCTTAGGAACAGGCTTTTTTAGGAATTAGATAGTTTTTTTGTCCGAAATTTCGCTGCCAAAGCAGTAGCGATGATTTGTTTGAGTTAGAACAGCTTGATAAAGTAGAATCTTATTAACCAGTGGGGAGAAATACAATTTGAAACGATACTAGAATAATTGCAAGTTTCGTACCAACTTTCTGTTTTTAGAAAAAAAATCAAATTTATTAATAAGTAATTTTTATTGAGCTAATGAGGAGGAATGAATTAGCTATTATATATAGGTATATAAGTAGAAAAATCATCGCCTTTAAAAATGAACTAGGAGCGTCGAGTGGATCACTTAGTGGATCACTAGTCCAAAACCCGAAAAGGCACACGCGCCTAAAACTAGTGGAAGCGCAAAATAATTCCGACATTTATCGCAACATGATTTTCTGATAAAGTGTAATTTTAAAATTTAAAATCTTCTGAAAGCTAATTTTTAATTCCTACCTTTGTATCCCGTAATAACAGCTTGGGTTGGCACACTTTCTAAAGCTACTTTGGCAATTCTCTAAACTTTTATAATTGATACAATGACCAAGTATATCTTTGTTACGGGAGGAGTAACTTCATCTCTTGGGAAAGGAATTATTTCAGCTTCTTTAGCTAAGCTTTTGCAAGCAAGGGGCTTTTCCGTCACCATTCAAAAATTTGATCCTTATCTTAACGTCGATCCCGGTACACTCAATCCGTACGAGCACGGAGAATGCTACGTGACGAACGATGGCGCTGAAACGGATTTGGATTTGGGTCACTACGAGCGCTTCCTCAATACGCCAACTTCTCAAGCTAATAATATTACGACGGGACGGGTTTACCAAACCGTGATCAATAAAGAACGTGCCGGAGATTATCTTGGTAAAACGGTACAAGTTGTTCCGCACATTACCAATGAGATCAAACGCTGTGCGCAAATCCTCGGTCAATCTGGAAAGTATGATATCGTCATCACGGAATTAGGAGGAACCGTAGGAGACATCGAATCACTACCTTACTTAGAAGCACTCCGACAATTGCGTTGGGAATTGGGGAAAGATAATTGTTTGGTTGTTCACCTTACTTTGATTCCTTACCTCAGTGCAGCCAAAGAGTTGAAAACAAAGCCCACGCAACACTCCGTCAAAGAATTACAAAAGAATGGTATTCAACCAGATATTCTAGTGTGTCGAACGGAGAAATCCATTTCAATGGATATCCGACGAAAACTAGCGTTGTTCTGTAACGTTGATGTAGGTTCTGTCATCGAAGCTATTGATGCGTCTAGCATTTACGATGTTCCGATGTTGATGCTCAAAGAAAAACTGGATACGACGGTAATTAGCAAACTCCGCTTGAAAGATCATCGTGCCCCTCGACTCAATAAGTGGAAAAGCTTTTTGGCGAAGTTGAAAAATCCAGTACAAGAAGTCACGATTGGTTTAGTAGGAAAATATAACGAGTTGCAAGATGCTTATAAATCAATCTACGAATCCTTCGTACACGCAGGTGCGATCAATGAATGTAAAGTAAAAGTTATTCCTATTCACTCGGAGCAGCTAGAAGGTTACGCAGAAACGGTAATCGGCAAACTCGCGGATCTAGATGGTGTTTTGGTAGCACCAGGGTTTGGAGAGCGCGGCGTGCGTGGCAAATTGAAAGCCATTCAATACATCCGAGAAAATAAAATTCCATTCTTCGGAATTTGCTTGGGTATGCAATGTGCGGTAGTTGAATTTGCACAAAATGTACTCAATCATAAAAAAGCAGCTTCCACAGAAGTTGATGATCAAACGCCTCATCCCGTCATCGACCTCATGCCAGATCAAAAAGATATTACCAACAAAGGTGGAACGATGAGACTTGGTGCTTATCCTTGTGAAATTAGAAAGAAATCAAAGGCTTACACGGCTTATGGTCAAAGTAAAGTCTCGGAAAGACATCGGCATCGTTATGAGTTTAATAATGAATACTTGAAAGAGATCGAAGCGGCGGGATTAATTCCTGTAGGGATTAACCCCGATACGAAATTGGTAGAGATTGTAGAATTAGCGGATCATCCTTGGTTTGTTGGCGTACAGTTTCACCCAGAACTGAAAAGTACCGTCGAAAATCCTCATCCACTTTTTGTCTCTTTTGTAAAAGCTTGCATTCAAAATAAAAATGTAGCGGCATCTTCAGAATATGAAAAAGCTTAGTCTCAAAGAATTACAGCGAGTCAGTGTTGAAGCGTTTAAAGCACAAGCAAAAACACCGATCGTTTTGGTACTCGATAATATTCGTTCGGCCCTCAACGTAGGTTCCGCTTTTCGTACCGCAGATGCTTTTGCTTTACGCAAAATTTATTTGTGTGGAATTACGGCACAACCGCCTCACCGCGAAATTCTCAAAACGGCGATTGGTGCTACCGATGCCGTGGATTGGGAATACGTAGCCGATACCACGACCGCCTTGCAAACGTTAAAAGCCGAAGGATTCCAGATTTTATCCGTCGAACAAACCGACGAAAGTACTCCTTTACAGGATTTTCCCGTTCAAAATCAACAGCCTTATGCCCTGATCGTAGGAAATGAAGTGAATGGTGTCAGCGACGAAGCTTTATCCCTTTCGGATGCGTGCTTAGAAATCCCACAATTTGGGACGAAGCATTCGCTCAACGTTTCCGTATGTTTAGGAATTGTGGTTTGGGAAGTTTTTAGAAAGGCTCAATTGAAGGTAGTTTAAAAAATCGGAAGGGCTATTTATCGGCGTAGTTCGTCAAAACGAAAAAACATTCTAACGCCCGCAAAAAGCTGACTAAGACTACTGCGACCTGCTAGATCTACCGTGGTATTCGGGAAAAGATAGCGATTAAGTTCCGCGTCTTGTGAATAATATTCGTAGCGTACCATTGGCGTAATCGTAAGAAAATCCGAAACGCCAATATCTAATCCTAGCCCAAGTCCTAAACTAATCGCCAAACCAGCCTGTTGATTCGTCTCAGGATCAGCAATCGCTCCACTCAGCGCGGTTGCTTGATTATTAATGTAACTCAGTCCCGGAGAAAGTTGTACGAAAAATCCTTTGGCCAGCGAAGGGCCTTGTTTTGAGAAAGTAGGACAATCACAATCGCCCGCAAAATCAAAAGGATAAATATTGGTATGAAATTGTAAATTCGCATAACTCGATTGAAACTGAAAGCGCCCTTGTTCCAAAATATCGCCTTCAAATTTAAAACGGCTATAACTAACTTCAGGCGAAAACTCCACGCGATATTTCTTTAAGCGAAACCAATAGTTCAAACCTGCGTGAAAGCCAGCAATTCCCGCTAAATCTAAGTCTTTCGTAATTTCATTATCCTCCGTAGCAATAGAGAGGGAGCGATAGCCTACATTCAGCCCAACTTGAGCCGTAGCTCGTTGTAAAAAGAAGCTACTGAATACCAATGTAAATAGAAGGATTTTTTTCATGCGTAAGATTTTTGAACCATATTTCAATATTAATATTTCCGGAGGATCGTGAAGGAAATATTCCTCTTTAATTAACGAAAAAACAAAGCTAATAGTATTGCTGCGTTTATCCTTATCATTAGGCGATTAATTTACACACTTGCCGCTGCGGATTGACGATTTTATCTGTATCTTTGCGGAATCATTAAAAAAAATTGATTTGAAGACAAGAACGCTAAGAAAAGATAAGGTCAACGTGATTACTTTGGGTTGCTCAAAGAATTTGGTCGACTCGGAGAATATCATCACCCAACTCAAGGGAAATGACTACGAAGTGACGCACGAAAGTGAAGCAGATGATGCGAATATTGTCATCGTCAATACTTGTGGTTTCATTGACCTAGCGAAAGAAGAATCAGTTAATACCATTTTGGAATACGCAGCCATTAAAGCGGAGGGGGGAATTGAGAAATTGTACGTGACGGGCTGTTTGTCGGAGCGTTACAAACAAGATTTAGAAAAAGAAATTCCCGAGGTCGATGCTTACTTTGGCACCTTAGAATTACCGGGTTTACTCGCCAAACTTAACGCGGATTACCAGCACGAACTCATCGGAGAACGCATCACGACGACACCGCAGCATTATGCTTACCTCAAAATATCGGAAGGCTGTAATCGAACTTGTTCTTTTTGTGCCATTCCTTTGATGCGTGGTAAACATATTTCGCGGAGCATCGACGATTTGGTCAAGGAGGCGCAAAATTTAGCGCGCTTGGGCGTCAAAGAATTAATGTTGATTGCACAAGAACTGACCTACTACGGCTTAGATTTATACAAAGAACGCGCGTTACCTCAATTATTAGAAGCGCTTTGCGGCGTGGAAGGAATCGAATGGATTCGTCTACATTACGCTTATCCTAGTAAGTTTCCCGAAGAAATTTTTACCGTCATGGCGGAACAGGATAAGATTTGTAACTACC
>CALFBG010000161.1 GCA_937951685.1 uncultured Saprospiraceae bacterium
GTTGGGTAATTAAACCAACGTTGTCTTTTGTTTGCCGCAAGGTTATTAACGTTGAGAAAAACACCGATATTTTTAGTGACAAAGTATTCAGCGCCGAGCGAAATATCAAAAAGACTATTTAGGGTTTCTGCATTTCCTCCCGCTGCAATATAAGGAACGCCGTTTTCGATGAAGGCTTCTCCACGCAATTGTAGCTTATCCTCCAGTAGAGTATAGGTTGCAGAAATATTAATTTCTAGAGCGGGTAAGTGCCATGCTTTTTCTTCTGTTTGTAAAGAATAGACATTTTGACCAATCGTCATCAATACGGATAAATTTTTCATTGCATTAATACCAATAGTTCCTTGGATATTAAAAATGTCGACCGTATCGTAAACCACGTTTAATCGGTTGAGTACGTCTAAGCTATCCGTTTTGAAGAGCGCAAGATCGGTAGCTTGCTTGTAGCCAATTTGTCCTTGATATTCAAAAATACGCACATTACCTCTGACACCTCCGTAGAAATGCTGGTAACTGGTGTTTCGCAATTCAAAGCGCGTTTGCATAAAGGGATTATAATCACTTAAATTGCGAAGATTATTTTTCTCGAAATCCCCTTTCCATCCCGCAAAAACGGCCAATTTATTTTCTAAAATATTAACCGACGCTTCAATCAAAGGGAAAAAGCTATACTCGTCATCGCTTGATAAAATATTAATTCCACCCATGACTTTATACGAATCGCCGTGGTAAGTAAAAGTTGGCTTAAGGTAGAAATTATGTAAAGTTTGATCCAGCGTATCTTGGAAATAGGTAAACTCTGTTCCTAACTCCACGTCGATCGGATGCTTTTCGCTAATCCACTTCGTTGCACCTAGTAATAAGTCAAAACCGTTTTCCGTCGTTCCGTAATTATCATTCGTTCGGTAGAAATCCACTCCCGCCGAATAATTAATATCGCCTTGGGTACGCTGCGCATTATAGATTTTAGTACCTATTTCGAAGGTATTAAACTTTTGCTGTACTTGTTCTTTCGTAAAGCTATTGGCTTCTTGATCGTAGCCATAATAATGTACGACGTCGTTGGTAAAACCAAGGTATCCGCTAACGGCGAAACCAAGGTCTGAGTAATAATTACCACTCAATTTACCCATCGTTTCCGCAAAACGTTGGTTTTCAATATCGTTGAAACTAGCGGAGTGATGCTTTAAATTAACGCCTAAATTATACCGCTTTGAATCACCAAAATTATAGCCCAATTCCCCGTAAGGAGAAGAAGGGAATCCATATCCCAACTTAGCGTAACCTTTGTAGCCCGGCGTAGGTTTTTTACTTCTCATCGCAATCGGACGAATACTTGGCGGAAGGTATTCCAACGTAAGCAATTGGGTAGGAATATTATAAGTCAGTCGCTTCGAAGAAGTATCTGCCGGTGGCAATTCAGGATTTAAGTTTAAGCGTTCTGAATCTACCAACCGAGCTTCAAAGTCTTTGATGATTTCTACTTCTTCTACGTCCAAGTCTGGTTGCTGTGCCTGTGCAAAAAAGTTAGCACACAACAAGCATAGGGTAGAAAAGATGATTTTTATATTTTGCATTATTTAAATTCTTGAGTGTTAAAATAACTTTATGGAAAAACTAAAAAATGGGAAGCAAGTATTTTTAATTATTATCTTGCTCTTCTTCCATATCGAGGGTATTGATGTCCGTATCTTCTCGCAATCGACTGGAAGATTCCTCTTTATCTTGTAGCTGCGCCAATTTAGCTTTAGCAATTTTAATTAATTCTTGGTCTTCTTTATAATTTTCAATCAATCCTTCGAGCACTGCCCGTGCGTTAAAAAGATCGCCTTGTTCCGATAAAATATCTGCGAGTAAAATAACACTTTTCGCCACCCAATATTGGTAACTCGAACTTTCCTGATTGGCATTTAAGCAGAGTTGCTTTGCGATATCCAAATCTCTGCGAACGTAGTAAATATAAGCAATGAGGTAGCGTGCTTCTGCCGTTTGTTCATTGTCACTATTCTTAGTTACTTGGTTGAAACTAGCCAGGGCTTTGTCGTAGTTTTTATTGTCAAAAGCAATCTTACCAATGTAGAAATTAGCCATAGCGCGTTGTTCTTTTGAAGCGCGTGGATTGCTGCGTACTTTATCCGCCATATTCGCAACGGCTTCGAAATCATCCATGCGGTAAGCACTTTGCAAGGCGCCTAGCTGTGCGTCAAATTTAACGTCGTCATTGGTCGCCGCAGCTTCCAATTTAGAGTAGAAGTCGTAAGCGCGGCTGTAATTTTTTTCGTGGCTATAACTAATAATCGCCGCTTTTCGCAAGGCTTTTAAATAGTACTGGCTTTGCCCTTTGTTGACGACAAAAGCGTAATCTTTCAAGGCTTCACTATATTTTTTGAGGATACTGTAAGATTCTCCTCGGTTGAAATAAGCGCGTAAAATATTTTTCCCGTTGCCAAATTTTTTGATGTATTGGCTGTATCCATCAATCGCACGGTCGTAATTAGCATTTTCAAACTGCGTTTCAGCTGCTTTGAAACTCAAATCGTCCTTTGCAGAGTTATTAACCTTATAGCCCGGAATCGTTTCTAAAAAAGCAAAATAATCATCCGGCTTGCCCAGGTCATCAACGTAGATTTCCTCTAAAGCCGTTAAAGCCGCTTGCGCTACTTTTGGATCAGGATTGCTTTTGAAAATATCTTTATAGTATTTAATTGCTTCGTTGGTATTTCCTTGGTTGTAACTAATGAGTCCCAACTTGAGTAAGGCTTGTGTATATAATTCAGAGTTCTTGTAGCGGCTCACTAAGGTTTTGAGCGGAGCAATAGCCTGAGCAAATTTGCCAATTTCTTGGTAGGTCGATCCCAATTGCAATAAAGCATTATCCGCAAATTCCGAATTGGGGAAATCTTCCGTAATGTTCTCCAAGGCTAAAATCTTGTCCGTCGTGTTGCCCCGTAATCCTTCGATGATCGCTTTTTGGTACAAAGCATAAACGAAACCTTGGTAACGTCCTTGAATAGCTTCGTTGTAAAACTTGATCGCTTGATCATATTTATTTTGCTTGAAATAACAATCTCCAGTACGTAGCAAAGCATCTCCCAAAAGGTTTTTCTTAACGTAATCATTGGAAATGAAAGCTTGGTTTTGGCGAATGCCTGCCGCTGCATCTTGGAAGTAATTTAAGGCGGTAGCATATTTTTGTTGCTTTAAAAAATTATAGCCTTGTGTATAATTTGCTGTCAAGACGGACGACTCATCCGGTAATCTATTCAGACTACGCGCCATGGAGAAAAACTGGCCGAGCAATCGAATACTATTTTCGTAATTCTTCTCTTGGTGGGCAATGTCTGCCAACCAATAAGTTGCTAAAGCCTTGGTACGCATATCAATTGGATATTCTAAAGACTTTGCGAAGTATTTCTTAGCGTTATTTTTATCACCGTCTTTATAAACTTTAATGCCACGGAGGTAAGCGACTCTTTGATAAGTTTCCCGCATTTTGGGGCTCTTATTCGGCAGGTTTTCAATGATACTCATTGCTTTCGCATAATCTCGTGTATTGAGGAACAAAGCACTCAACATAGATTGTGCCTCCGAGTGATATTTCGAACTAGCGTTGATACTTTGTAGCGCAGTCACTGCTTCTCGATCATAACTCAATTCGTAAGAAAGCTTACCATAGTTATATAAAGCCTCTTCTTTGATAAATTTGTCATAACTCATTCTACTCGCTGCTCGAAAAGCATTTCTAGCCGAAGGTTTTTGATTCGTTTTAATAAAACAATCTGCGAGTAAGTACATCGCATTTTGCCCCATTTTGCTGTCAATTTTACTCAGCTCTTCCAAGTTATTGATTGCTTTTTTATAATTCTCTGTTTTGTACTGAGCAAAACCAAGTTGGAAAAAATCTTCTTTCCGCATTTTGCTAGAACGTTCTGCGTAATAGCCGAGATGCAAAGCCGCGTTGGGATAATCCTTTTTTTCAAAATAAGCCTGACCGAGTAATTGTCGAATTTCTTTGGTTTTTTTAATATTTCCAGATTTCAGTTTGTCGTTGCTGTAAGAAATTACTTTATCAAATTTTCCTTGCGCCAAGTAAATCTGTGCAACGTAAAATGGAACGTAAGGCTTATACTTCTTGTATTTAGCCGCCCGCTCGAAGCTACTAATGGCGTCGGAGTATTTATTTTGGAAAAACGCCGTCATACCGTAATAGTAATTTGCGTGAAAGTAGTACGGATTATTCGTTTCTTTGATTTCTTTGAATTTGGCTTTTGCCTGCGGAAACTTCTTTTTGACAAAAAGTGCATATCCCGTTTTGAATTTTACCTCCGCCCGTTGATCTGCACTTAAGCTGTAAGTATCTACTTGGCTCAGTAGTTCTGCGGCTTTGTCGTATTTCTTTGCGGCGTAGTAATAATTCCCCATTTCTAAAATTGCGGTGCTCGCAATTGGGTCGGGTGCATATCTTCTAGCAAAATCTAGAATCAATTTTTCCCCATCAGGATGATTTTCCCGTACGGCACACTTCGCAAGGTGTAACTCCGCTTCGGTTCTTAATAATTGAAACTCCGGTTCGTTGACGGGTTGGTTCATCTTTAAAACCTTAGCAAACTCAGCTTGCGCTAAACCAAAGACCCCTTTTTGGTAGAATTCAATGCCTCTTTTGTAGGCAAGATTAGCTTCGGTGAAGATCGTTGTTTGTTGTGCGCAAAGCCATTGTAAGCTAAAGCATAACAAACAGAGCATAAACAGTTTTTTAAACATAGGTGAAAAGCATTGGTGCATGAATAGGGAATTTGTATTTACAATAACTCCTCTAACTAATTTAGCAGGATCGTTATTGCGACGAAATTATAAAAAATTTGACACATTGGAATTAGATTTTGCTAATTCTTGGGCTAAAAGGGGCTTATTTACCTTGAATAGATAATATTTTTAACTAATATAACTAATTCGTGGAGCAATTTCCGTGAACTACTTATAATGCTTCCTTCGTCCCTCCAAAGGAATCTCCCAAGAAAAGTTTTTCAGCGGTAATGCTATTTATCGTATTGAGTCTTCTATTTTTCGCACAAAGTCTAAGAGGCGAGCCGTCATTTGATTATGAGATAAGATGGAATCCATTTCGCTCCGTACGCCGCGTAAGTCCAAGGTCTGATGTTGATGCCAAAGGTTTTCGATTTGTAGGAAGGTATCTTGATCGTCCGTGGATAAATTGAGTGATTCAATTAACTTCTTGATGGCTTTGAGGGCTTCTGGTAGGTGATTTTTTGCAATGAGCTGAAGGATATCGCTAGTAGTATTGATTGGGGTAGCATTCACTTGTTGCCGTAATGCGCTAATCTTATTTTTAAAAATCTGCAAATTATCTTCCGCCGAAATGAAATTATTCCAGGTATGAGCGAAAGTATTAGAGAAAAACTGCTGTGGATAGCGTAAGGTGCCAGCTGCTAACGCCGCTTGGAGCTCGGTCAACTGTAAGTAAATAGGTAGACAGGTTTTACCCCGCGTTTGCTCAAATTCTCCCGCAAGGGAAAAGAAATGACGAATATCTCGATAGGTTTGCTGATCGGCTTGTACGGGAAAGAGCAAGGGAATAAGCAGGTCCGAAAGACTAAGTGCCGTTTGGTAGTTCGTCCAAATTAGGTCTGCATTGGCGGGATCTAGCTCAAAGTTAAACAATAGCATACCTTCTTCGTGCAGGTAGTCCTGCAAAAGAATGGCCTGCTCGCTAAATGTTGGCGTATAAATAAGACTGACAACCTTCATAAGCTAATTTAGAATTTTGAAGTACTAAGTACACTGTAATCTAAATTACTTAACATTTTGAACAGGTCTTTTTATCCTACTCTTCGTCTTGTCCTCGTTATGATAGCTAAGGCTATCAAACTCCGGGCATTCCTCGATTAGCATAAAAATCCAAAGCTCAAAACATCAATAAAC
>CALFBG010000162.1 GCA_937951685.1 uncultured Saprospiraceae bacterium
GACAGTTATGTAGTTGGCGATTCTACTTACACGGTTAGTGGTAGTTATACAAATGTGTTGACGACAGTTTCGGGTTGCGATAGTACCATTACTTTAGACTTAATCGTTGCACCAGTATTTACATCGAATGTTGTTGCAGAAATTTGTGAAGGCGATAGTTACGTGGTTGGTGACTCTACTTATACGGTAAGTGGTAGTTACACAACTGTGTTTACAACACTTTCGGGTTGTGATAGTACGATTGTCTTAGACTTGGTAGTTAATCCATCATTTACATCAACAATATCTGCAACGATCTGTGAAGGTGAGAATTATATTTTAGGCGATTCGACTTACACGATAAGTGGTACATATACAAATATATTGACGACGCTTTCGGGTTGTGATAGCACGATGATTTTAGACTTGATAGTTAATCCAGTATTTGCATCGACTGTAGCTGCAGAGATTTGCGAAGGCGAGAGTTATGTAGTTGGCGATTCGACTTATACGGTAAGTGGTATTTATACAACTGTGTTGACGACAGTTTCGGGTTGCGATAGTACCATTACTTTAGACTTAATCGTTGCACCAGTATTTACATCGAATGTTATTGCAGAGATCTGCGAAGGTGACAGCTACATTGTTGGTGATTCTACTTACACGGTAAGTGGTATTTACACAAATGTGTTTACAACGCTTTCGGGTTGTGATAGTACGATTGTCTTAGACTTGGTAGTTAATCCATCTTATGTATCAACAGTATCTGCGACGATTTGCGAAGGTGAGAATTATGTTTTAGGCGATTCGACTTATACTGTAAGTGGTGTTTATACAAATGTGTTGACGACAGTTTCGGGTTGTGATAGCACGACGATTTTAGACTTGACGGTTAGTCCTGTGTTTGTATCGACTGTAGCAGCTACGATTTGCGAAGGCGAGAGTTATGTAGTTGGTGATTCGACTTATACGGTAAGTGGTAGTTACACGAATGTGTTTACAACGCTTTCGGGTTGCGACAGTACGATTGTCTTAGACTTGACGGTTAATCCATCTTATGTATCCACTATTGTTACAGAGATTTGCGAAGGCGATAGTTACGTAGTAGGCGATTCGACTTACACGATGAGTGGTATTTATACAACTGTATTAACGACAGTTTCGGGTTGTGATAGTACGACGATCTTAGACTTGACGGTTAATCCAGTATTTGTATCGACTGTAGCTGCTACGATTTGCGAAGGCGAAAGCTACATTGTTGGCGATTCAATCTACACATTGAGTGGTATTTACACGAATGTATTTACAACAATTGAGGGTTGCGATAGTACGATCACTTTAGGTTTGACAGTATTACCAGAAGCATTGACAGTACTAGACTTGACAATTTGTGGAGGAGAGGTTGTTACTATCGGTAGTGTGACTTACGATCAAACGGGAACTTATACAGATACTTTAGCAGCAGCTAATGGTTGTGATAGTATCGTTAATCTAGTTTTAGAAGTTTTACCAACTGAACTGACAACGTTGACAGAAACAATTTGTGAAGGAGAGATATTTATGGTAGATAATACAACCTACACCCTCGCGGGTAATTATACCGATACTTTAGTAGCTGTAAATGGTTGTGATAGTATTGTCAACTTAAGCTTGTCAGTAAATCCAGTAGATACAACGTTCTTAGTAACGAGTATCTGTGAAGGGGATAGCTTCTTAGTTGGAAATTCAGTCTATACAGAAACTGGAGTTTACGAAGAGTTGTTAACTTCAATGATGGCTTGTGATAGTTTTGTTTTCTTAACTTTAGAGGTAGTACCTTCTGGACTTACTATCTTAGATTTGAGAATTTGTGAAGGTGAAAGCTATACCGTTGGAAATACAACTTATACTACTTCGGGTATTTACACTGATACATTGGTTGCGGCAAGTGGCTGTGATAGTATTGTCAACTTAACCTTAACGGTTAATGAAACTTATGCTACTACTGTAGATGTTACTATCTGTGATAATGAAACTTATTTTGTCGGTGGTGCCGATCAAAACACTTCTGGCATCTACACGAATATGTATGTTTCTGCTGCGGGTTGTGATAGTATCGTGACAACGAACTTAACGGTTAATCCTAGCTACACGGTGAACGTAGTCGTTGAACGTTGTGAGGGAGAATCTTACTTCGTAGGTGGTGCCGATCAATTTGTGAGCGGTATTTACTCGGATACTTTAGCTACGGTAAATAGTTGTGATAGTATCATCGTCACGGAGTTGATTATTCAGCCTAGCTTAGCTTCTACCATCGACTTGTTCTTATGCGAAGGTGATAGTCTTTTCCTCGCAGGGGAATACCAAACGGGAAGTGGAACTTTCTCAGATACCCTGAGTACGGTGAATGGTTGCGATAGTGTTGTAGTGACAAATCTAACCCTGATCAATGCGATTGAATTGTACGTTGAAGTAACCATTTGTGAAGGGGATAGTATTTTCCTTGCAGGGGATTTCCAAACGGAAGATGGAGAATACATAGAAACGTATACTTCTCAGGTTTCGGGTTGTGATAGTATCGTAACGACAAACTTAGTAGTCGATCCATTCATAGCGTTATTCGGAGAAGACCAAACGATTTGTTATGGAGACGAAGTTGAGTTACTCGTAGAAGGTAGCGAAACTGTTACTTGGTTCCCAGTATCTGGATTGAGTTGTATTGATTGTCCAAACCCAATCGCTTCTCCAAGTACAACGACAACGTATACTGTAACCGCATCAAGTTGTATGGGAACCATTACGGAAACTACAATTACGGTATTCGTTAATAATCCGCCATCAATTGTTGCGATTGAAGATCAAAGTCTGGTGGTAGGCGATTCGCTTTTATTGTCTGCTGAGGTCTATCCTACGGAGGTGACAATTACTTGGTCTACTTCCTCTAGAGTGATTTGTGAAGATTGTAATAACGTAATGGTACAGCCTACAAATTCAACGACTTACTATGTAACGGCAGTGGATGAGTTTGGCTGTGAGAATCAAGACCTCGTTAACGTAAGAGTAAGTGATGAATGTGAATTAGCAGACTTCGAAATTCCAAATATTATTTCACCTAATGGTGACGGATTTAACGATGTCTTCGAATTGAAATACGAAGGAATTACAGATGTCTCTATCTTAAGAATCTACAACAGATGGGGGGAATTAGTCTACGAGACTAGAGATATTAACCAAGCATGGGATGGTACCTTTAGAGGACAAGCCTTGAACCCAGGGGTTTATATCTATTACTTAGAAGGACATTGCCTTAACAATGAAGTATTCTCTAAAACGGGTAATATTACCTTGTTGAAATAAAGAGAATAAGTTTTACGTGACCAATATACGTTGGTGCGACACTAAATTGAGTATTACAGTCAATAATACATATTAGCTTATGAAATCACCGGGTATCGTCTAGCAATAGACGATACTCTTTTTTATGGATTAAGTGCTTGGACGGAATCGTATATCCTTTAACGATGAAAAGATTTTGATCCCTAAGTAAGCTATTTTGAGCTTGCCTACAGGGTTATAGCGTGAGAATATTACAAAGATACTAGTATATACGGCCAGTAATAGCTACGCCCTTCTATCCTTTTATAGAAGACTTAGTGACGCACTTTGGCATGATAGTTGACTTTTACTTATTGTATCTAAATTGCTCCCCTCGATACATTCTTCTCCCCACTTTAGTTGCTCCCCCGGTTCTAATTTCCCCCTAGAGAAAATAACCATTGTTTAAATAACCATAAAGGGAATTACACAACCATAACCATGAGCACAGTTTTTAACAAGCTGGCAATGATCCTCATTGTCCTAGCACCGACTTGGGTATTCTCCCAGGATATACACTTTTCACATATTCATGCGTCACCGACGTTGTTGAATCCTGCAATGACTGGATTGTTCAATGGTGATCTTCGATTTATTGCAAACGTAAAAAGTCAATGGCAAAGCGTTACCAATGCTTATAGCACTTTTGCAGGTTCCTTAGATGGGCATATATACGAAATGGGTAACAGAGATGTTATTGGAGGTGGTTTGCAATTCTACCGAGATAAAGCCGGAGATTTAAATTTTCAAACAACTTCTACTAGCTTAGGACTTTCTTTACTTAAGTCTCTGGATGGAAAAGGAAAGCATTATGTTTCAATTGGAGTGCAAAATGCATTCATCAGTTCACAATTAGATTTTACAAAAATAATTGCTTTCGACAATGAACCAGCGATCGTCGAAGGTGCCAACAATAATATCAACTACTGGGATATTTCTGCAGGTATTGGTTGGTTTTATACTTTTAATAAAAATAGTTCTGCTTATTTAGGTGCAGCACTGTTACACATCAACGAACCACTCGTCACTTTTTTCGAAAAAGATAATGTAATCTCAGAAGGTACTTCGCTTTACCGAAAACTCGTCTTGCACGGTGGTGCAGATATTAAACTTAATCGACACTCCACGCTCAAGCCTAATTTTATTTTCAATGACCAAGGTCCACACCAAGAAATTAATATAGGAACCTTTTGGAAATACAGTAAACTAGGAAAAGGAATGGGCAATCGATCGAATACTGCGATCTACTTTGGAGCTTGGGTACGTTGGTACAAAGTGCAGCAAAGTGCAGGCTCAGATGCAATCATTGCAGCGGTCCGTTTTGATCATAAAAATACTTACATCACTTTTTCTTTTGATATCAATATCTCTTCGCTTTCTCAAGTGAGTTACGGGAAAGGTGGTCCCGAATTATCGTTAATTCAAATCATTGACTTCAATAAGGGCGGTAGAAAGAGCTCGAAAGTGGAGTGTCCAGAATTCTACTATTAAGCCTAAGCCGCGATTGGATAATTGCAATCGCAGCTTATGGTTATTAATGGATGTTGAGCCATTTGGTCTTTGATCAGATGGCTCTCTTTTTTTTAAAATGTAGGGTAAACCTACTTAATACGAGAAATACATTAAAATTTGCTAGAATATAGCTTTTAAAAGCGAGCTTTTGCTCAAATTAAAAATTCTTGGTATGGGTTTTGCTCAAAGATTCGAAGAAGTTAAACCTATGCTGATTTTATTGATCAGCTAGTATACTCAGTTTTTATTTCCACACATCACTAGATCTCACCCTTAGTAAAAAACTTCAGCAAGCCAATTGCTGCGGGTTATCGCTGTTTGTCTTTCACATAACCATCATTAAGAAAAAACTACGCAAGGATGCGTCGGTTTAAATTTATTGCCATGAAAATAACTCTTTACCTCCCCGTATCGCTGCTGGCACTTTGTTGCTATCTAAGCTTTACGCCACCTACTTTTGCTCAACTCCATTTCGAAGGTCTTCATTATAACGGTCAGGGCAACGCTTTACTCGATACGCCAAGGGCAACGGCACTCAGTCCCGACGGTCGATTTCTCTACGTGACGAGTGAAACGGATGGTGCGGTTTCTACTTATCGTAAAAATATTGATGGTAGCCTAAGTTTTATCGCTGCCGTCAAAAACGAAACGAACATGGTCTTGGGCATTGGTGGTGCGCAAGGTTTGATCGTTAGTCCCGACGGTAAACATCTCTACGTGGCGGGCGCGAAAGATCAGGCAATTGGTATTTTTAAAAGAGCAGTAGCCGAAGGGGAAATTGAGTATCTTGGCTTCGTTCAAAATGGAAGCAACGGAGTGGAAGGGTTAGTTGATCCTCAACATTTGGCGATGAGCTCAGACGGAAATTACTTGTACGTCACGAGTACTAATTCAGATGCATTATTGGTTTTTAGTAGAAATGTATTATCAGGCGAATTAGTTTTTATAGAAAAAAAGCAGGATGGATTGGGTAATGTTGATGGCTTAAGTGGTCCTGTGGAAGTACAAGTCAGTCCCGACGATCGCCACGTTTACGTCACGGCAAAAGAAGATGGTGCAATCTGTTTGTTTGAACGAAACAGTCTCACGGGGCAGTTAAATTTTGTCACTGCTTTTCAAGAGGGAAGCATCGCCACGCCAGGTACTTTATCCGATGCGCACGCATTGGCAATTAGCTCCACCGGAGATTATGTTTACGTAACCAGCGCAGAGCAGGGAAGTTTACTTGCCTTCGAACGAAACGCAATTACGGGATTGCTTAGCTTTAAAGATGTTGTTTTGGATGACTTGGGTGCTGTGGATGGTTTAGCATATGCGGTAGCGGTAAACTTAAGTGCAGATGGTAAGTTTGTCTATGCGCTTGGTGCAGAAGAAAATGCAATCGCTGTTTTTAGTTGGAATGCGATGACGGCTACTTTTGACTTTTTAATGAAAATAGAGGAAGGAATAAACGGGGTAGAAGGTTTGATGAATCCTACCAGTATGCAATTGAGTCTCGCTGGAGATTATCTTTACGTCACGGCAAAAACGAGTGGGAGGATTTTAGCTTTTGCTAGGAATAGGGATACAGGAGAATTAGTCTTTAAAGCAAGTATCGGGAGCGAAGGGGATGGCGTGAAAGCGATGGAATATCCAGTAGCTACGAGAGTGAGTCCGGATGGACATTTTTTGTACGTTGCCAATCAAGAAGGTAATAGTTTAAGCGTTTTTCAACGAAATGATTTGGACGGAAGTCTAACATTCATCCAAGAAATAGTAGAGGGCGTAGGAGGAATCCAGGGCTTAGAAAAGGTAGCCGATATGGTGATTAGTCCAGCTGGCAATTATGTGTATGCAGCGGGAAGTGAAGCGGATGCAATTGTTGTTTTTCAAAGAAATGTAACCACTGGATGGCTGAGTTACGAACAAACGATTGAAAATAATGTAGGCTTAGTCAATGGTCTAGCTGGAATCAAGTCCTTAAGTTTAAGTCCTGACGGTACTACCCTCTACGCCGCTAGTTTTTGGGATAATTCGATTGTCGCTTTCGCGAGAACAACTACAACGGGAGCCTTAAGCTTTTTAGCGCGTTACCAAGATGGAATTGGTGGTGTCGATGGTCTGGCACTCATCAATCAAGTGGTTGTGAGTGCAGATGGGCAATACGTTTACAGCATTAGCTTTTTGGATGACGCGATTAGTGTTTTTCAACGAGATGGTACAACGGGCGAATTGCTTTTTCAGCAAATAGTCAAAGATGGAATTGGTGGCGTCGATGGTCTCGATGGGGGAGAAGCCTTATACTTAAGTCCCGATGGAATGCAGCTCTACGGACTCGGATTTTTTGATCAAGCCCTCGCACAGTTTGATCGAGATCCTACAACGGGAACGCTAAGCTTTGCTAAAGTTTATAAAAATGGGATGCCAGACGTAGTAGGTCTGGGTGGGGTACAGGCTATCGCTGGATCGCCGGATGGAAATTTTATCTACCTTGGTAATATCCTCGATGATGGCATTGCCGCTTATGCGCGCCAAGCTGTAACAGGTAATTTAAGTTTTGAAAAAATAGTATACGACGGGCAAGCTGGGGTGAATGGAATTGCCCGACCCGAAGCCATTACGTTGAGCCCTGACGGTCGATACATTTATGTTGGTGGTGGTGAAGATAATGCGATTGCTCATTTTAGTTGTAGTGCTAGTCTGACGCTGTACGAAACGATTTGCGCTGGAGAAACGTTTAGCTATGGCAATACAACTTATGAGGCAGCGGGAAACTATCGCGATACAATTGAAAATGGTGCTTGCCAAACTTTTGTTGAGCTAAACTTGGAGGTGCTTCCCGCAAATGTTGAGTTGTCTACGACGATCTGCCTTGGCGATGCGTTCGTTGTAGGGAATGAATCTTTCCAATCCGCAGGAAGTTACAGCAAGGTATTAGTCAATAGTTTGGGCTGTGATAGTACTGTCTTGCTGAACCTTTCAGTAGCAGCAGTTTTGGAAGAAAATTTATCGGTTACCATTTGTGCCGGAGAAAGTTTTTGGGTCGGTACAACGAGTTACAATGAAACCGGAAGCTATACAAGCACTTTGCCGAGTAGTTTTGGCTGTGATAGTTTAGTACATTTGGACTTAACTGTTTTATCTCCCGTGGTCGTTCCACTAGATGCGACGATTTGTGCAAATGAATTTTTTGTGATGGGCGCAAAAAATTATACAACGTCGGGCAATTATCAAGCAAGTTTTACGGCAGCTAGTGGCTGTGATAGTTTGGTAGATTTATCCTTGACTGTTTTGAGTACGAGTACAGGAAATGTAAGTGCCACGATTTGTGAAAGTGAAGCTTATGCAGTTGGAAATATGAATTTTCACACGCCTGGTCTTCACCTCGTTTCGTTGAGTAATGCGGAAGGTTGTGATAGTATCGTCACGCTATTTTTAACAGTTTTGCCCGCGCCGGAAATCGTAACGGAAGCTACGGTTTGTATGGGAACTACTTATTGGTGGGAAGGCGCTGCTTACACGGAAACGGGAATTTACCAAGAAAGTTATCCGACTGGAAATGGATGTTTTGGAATGCGAACGTTAAAGTTAACAGTACAGGAGGAGTATTACGAAAAAGAAGTGACGCTTTGCGCGGGAGATAGTTATAGCTTTGCAGGGTTATCGTTGGAAGAAAATGGCGTTTATACCAACTTATTTAATTCTACCCAAGGTTGTGATAGTCTGGTCGTGTTATACTTTTCGGTGATTCCAGCAACGGCAGAACAAGTCATTACCATTTGTTCAGGAGATACTTACTCATTGGGTAATACGAATTATACGGAAACGGGAAATTATCTGACTACAATTACGACTGTGTTAGGTTGCGAACAGGAAGTAAACTTGACGCTTACGGTGGTAGAAACCTTAACGGAAACAGTTGATACAACCATTTGTGCAGGCGAAAGCTATTGGATCGGTGCAACGGCTTACGCGGCAACTGGAAATTATAGCGATACGCTAAACACTGACGTTGGTTGCGATAGCATCGTTTCGCTCTCCCTTACCGTGCTTGCTCCTTTAGCGATCAACGAAACCATTAAAATGGCGTCGGGAACGGAAGCGGGGGAAATCGAATTGCAAGTATCGGGTGGTGCGCCACCGTACAGTTTTAGTTGGAGTACTGGGGCTACGACGCAAAATGTAGGGGCTTTGGTCGCGGGACTTTACACCGTTACGATTACCGATAACACCAACTGTCAACTCATTCAAAGCTTTTCCGTTGATAACTTGGTTGCTTTGCATGCGCCAGTGCCTGCGATTTCTTTTGTACTTTATCCTAATCCAGTTACCAACGCCGATGTTATCTATCTACGCTTTCCGCGGAAGATCGAAGAAAAGCTAGTATTACAAATTATCAATTCAACCGGACAGGTTTTACCATACACTAAGCTTCAAATTCCGATCGGAACGGCGCAGCAAAAAGTCAATTCTCCTACTCAAGCGGGTATTTATTGGCTACAATTGATTGATGAAAGAGGAAATAAAACGACTCAGAAAATCGTGGTACAATAAATCTATTCGAAGTCTTGCTCTTGTAATGTAGTTTTTTGGTTTTGCGTGAATTCATTTGGTCAGTAGAAAGCGGAATAGAAGCTTTACTAAACTTCCACCAAATGAAATCATTCAGCACCATTTTTTGTAACAACTTTAGCCTTTTAAGAGGCAAAGATGTTTCCTATTTGTAATAAAACAACGGATTCGCTCAATTTGTATTCGTACATATTATTTTCTTTTTCAAAAGAATAGTAATTTTGGTCTAGTTATTGGCTTTTTAGGATGGATTAATAGTCCATCTATGAAAACTAAGATATAGCAATAAATTATTTACAGTACATCATTAAACCCATTATTATAATGATAGAAAATTTGCATAAAACTAGGCAAAAGCTCAAGCGAATTTATATAGAATCTACGCTTCCCGTAAAGTTAGCAGGGCTCCGAGATTTATCTCAGAACCTTTGGTGGACTTGGCATCAAGAAGCGATTGAATTGTTTCAGTCTATTAATCCCGAAAAATGGGAGGCTTATAACTATAATGCCGTAGCGGTTTTAGAAAACCTAAACGTGGAGCGCGCGAATAGTTTGATTGAGGATAAAGCTTTTATGGCTAAGTTGAAAAGAGTAAGTACAGCGTACCAAAATTACCTCAAAAAGCAACCGAAAAAGGACACGGCGAAAGTGGCATACTTCTGCATGGAATACGGTCTGCACATTTCCATGAGCTTGTATTCTGGTGGATTAGGCGTTTTGGCGGGTGATTTCATGAAAGAAGCGAGTGATTCCAACGTGGATATGATTGGTATTGGCTTATTGTATCGATATGGTTACTTTGAGCAGGCTTTATCTCTACATGGTGATCAAATTGCCAATTACAATGCGCAAAAATTCACCCAATTGCCGGTGCAACCGGTACGGGACGAAGCAGGAGATTGGGTTAAAATCAGTATTGACTTACCGGGAAGAAAGGTGTTTGCTAAAGTTTGGCGATTGCAAGTAGGCAGAATTTCGCTTTACCTTTTGGATGCAGATTTGGATCAAAATGATTGGCAAGACCGTGCGTTGACGCATCAATTATACGGCGGAGACAATGAGCACCGTTTGAAGCAAGAAATATTACTTGGTATTGGTGGGGTAAGAGCGATTAGAGCGATGGGTTTATCCCCTGAAATTTACCATTGTAACGAAGGGCACGCAGCATTTCTTGGGTTGGAACGCTTGAGAAATTTAATTCAAGAAGAAAATTTAAGTTTTGACGAAGCGAAAGAAGTAGTTCGATCATCGGCACTTTTTACGACGCATACGCCCGTACCAGCCGGTCATGATCACTTTCACGAAAGTCTTCTACGTGGATATATTTTCAACTACGCCCACGATTTAGGCATTAGTTGGGAAAAATTGATGGCTTTAGGAAAAGTAGATGTACACAACGTCAACGAAACGTTTTCGATGAGTCACCTCGCGGTTCGGTTATCGCAGGAAGTCAACGGAGTGAGTAAGTTGCACGGTTCGGTATCGCAAAAAATGTTTAACGTATTGTATCCTGGGTATAGCCCGGAGGAATTACACATCGGTTATGTAACGAATAGTGTGCATTATCCAACTTGGATAGCGAAGGAATGGCACGAATTGTATATGAAAACCTTTGGAAAGAAATTTTTAGAGGATCAGTCTAACGAAACCTACTGGCGAAAAATAAACAGTGTACCCGATAAGAAAATTTTATCCATTCGAGCGACCTTGAAACACCGATTAATCGTGGAAGTTAAGGCGAAATTACAAGAAGACTTGACGCGGCGGGGAGAAAATCCGAGAGCGATCTTCGAAGTACTGAATGGTATTCGGGAAGATGCTTTGGTGATTGGTTTTGCGAGAAGATTTGCTACGTATAAAAGAGCACATTTACTTTTTGAAAATTTAGAGCGCTTGGCCGCAATCGTTAATAATCCAGACAAGCCCGTAATGTTTGTCTTTTCTGGAAAAGCACACCCTGCGGATAGTGGAGGACAGGCTTTGATTCGCCGTATTTTGGAAATTGCGAAGCAACCTGCTTTTGCTGGTAAAGTTGTGTTTTTAGAAAATTATAATATGGAAATTGCCAAAGTACTCGTCCAAGGCGTAGACGTTTGGTTGAATACACCCACTCGACCGAAGGAAGCTTCTGGAACGAGTGGAATGAAAGCGGCGATGAATGGAGTGATGAACTTTAGTGTATTAGATGGTTGGTGGGCAGAAGGCTACCGAAGTGATGCGGGCTGGGCTTTGACGGACAAACGGACGTATCAAGACCAAGAGTTGCAAAATGAGTTGGACGCAGAAACCATTTATAATATTTTCGAGAACGAAATTATTCCTTGCTATTACGATCGTAACAAACAAGGCGTTCCAGTCAAATGGGTACAATATATTAAAACGATCATTGCGGAAGTTGCTCCCGTCTTTACGATGAAGCGGATGATGGATCATTACTTTGAGCGATTTTACAATAAATTGCACGTTCGACAAAAGCAAGTGCGGAAAGGAAACTATGGGATGGTCAAACAATTGACGGCGTGGAAAAGCCATTTCCGATCTCATTGGGAAGGCATTCAGGTGGTTGACCATCAAATGTACGACACCGATAATCACGCCCTACCTTTGGGCGATTTCTTTGAAGCTGAAATTAGCTTGAAAATGGCGGGCTTGACGGCGAATGATATTGGTGTAGAGATTGTCTTTTTCAAACGAATTGACGAAGAAGACTTGGAGTTAGTACACGCAGAAGAATTAGCTTTAAAATCGCAGCATGAGCAAATTTGTGTTTTTAAGTGCAAAGTACAATCTACCGTAGCGGGAGTTTATGAATATGGGTTTAGAATTTTTCCTAAAAATAAATTATTAGCACACAAACAAGATTTTCCGTTGATGAAATGGATTTAGATTTTGTTTTTCAAAGTGTAGAATTGGTGCTATTTAAGTTGAGTTGAACAGGGAAATAGCCATATTTAAATAGATCAGCCATACATTTTGTGGCTGATCTATTTTTGTATAAGTACTTGCTTCCTAGCGTAAAATGATTTTAATTTGTACTTTCTTTTCGCGGTCGCTAGTATTAAAGTAGTAGCTTTGACCTTTAGCATTGTTTTTGAACAAGCTATACCGAAGAAAACGACTCCAAAATACAGCTGCTAGTGGAATGTAGCCATGCTCAACCGCCAATCACTGTTCAAATCAATCAATCGCTTATTAGTTAACTGTAGCTACATTGATATGCCGCACAGTTATTTAATAATTCGCAAACATTTTGGAGTTTTTAGCAACTTAAGTGTATTAACTCACAGCTAGTGAGGCCATCACGTTAAAAAAATAGATAATGAATAATAAGAAAATTAGGAAAAAGAAAATGGGAAACCCTTGGCACGCAGTTAGTCCAGGGAGAAACATACCAGAATACGTTAACGGAATCATTGAGATTCCTAAAGGATCACGCGCCAAGTACGAATTGGATAAGGAAAGTGGTTTGTTGAAGATGGATCGGGTTTTATACTCTTCTGTTTATTACCCCGCAAATTATGGATTCATTCCACAGACTTACTGTGATGATAAAGATCCGTTGGATATTTTGATTTTATCACAAGTAGATATTGTTCCCAATTGTTTGGTTCCTTCTCGAGTAATCGGTGTCATGCGGATGGTTGACAATGGCGAAGCAGATGATAAAATTATTGCAGTAGCAGAAGGAGATATGGGGGTGAATCACATCAACGATATCAGTGAATTGCCAGCACACTTTTTTAAAGAGTTGCAGACGTTTTTTGAAGATTACAAAAAATTGGAAAATAAAACGGTGGTGATCGAAGATTTTCAATCTAAATTTTTGGCCTTGCAGATTGTTGAACAAGCATTAGTTGATTATAAAGATTTATTTAGCGATAAAGGAGAAAAGGATGGCGATACGGCTTCGATTCTTGGAACTTTTGATAGCTAAGCATAAAGTATGGTAGTAAAGGTAGAACGAAATTAACGTTAAACCTCATGGGGCTGATGGCATTTGCTTATTTACGGACCCAATTTAATAGTCGTTAGGAGTTAAGATGCTGCTAACGACTATTTTTTTGTGCAAAATTTCTTCGGTTGCGCTAGCAAAGCTCCGGTTAGCATCAAAAAAGGATGCTTAAGAAGAGAAATTCCATTTTAATCAAGTACTTATGTTTGGTAAAAAATACTCATATTAAAAATACCGATTTGAGGGTATGTTTTGGCTTGCCAAAATGCCTTAAATTGCAAGTAATTAGTTAGGAGGAATCGGATCTTACAATTTAACCAAAACATACAATACAAAAAACAAAAACTGTGAAAATTCCGAGCAGTTAATTGAACACAACATTTCTGGTTCGATTCCTTCCTTTTTTATCTAGTCATTGGGTGCTCTTAAAAAAAGAGTACATTTTTATTTTCTTTTCAGAACGCTCCCCCCTCATAGTGTTTTTATGAAAATGTTAGGTATTTACTTTTCTTTAGCTTTGATGCAAAGCCTTAAGCAGTAAATAACTTACCAAGGGCTAATGGACTTTAAGTTTCCGCACAGTTAATGCTGGTTACGAAAAATAACAACAAAATAATTTGAACGAATTTCAAGCGCAATACTCCGCAAAAAAAGTCTTTGTTCACACTTATGTTGTATCGTGTATGTTTATTGTTTTTTTGAAAATATTTCAACATAAGCTTGCACTAGTTTTTTGAACCGCTTAAAGGATAAATAATTCTACGGTAAGTAGCCTCGTTATTTTACACTGATTCCAAACGCTTGGCTTACTTCCGATGTATTCAAAGATGTTTCCGCTACTTAAAATAAACTTTCACAAACGACTTAATTAAAAAATAGTAAATGTTGATAAAGAATATTCAAAAAAACAATTTAGTAAAAGTAAAGCGACCTGAAATTGAGGTAGAAATACATAGTATAAAATTGTTATTGAATAATTACCATTTATCCGGTATGTGAAGAGCTTAAGAAAGTATTATCTTTGTATTATATTAATTATTCGTATAGAATATTTATTTTTTTATCAGAACTGTGAGAAGTTCCAAAAACTGAATAGCCAGTATATAACAATTAATTTTAGAGATGTATAAACTATTCTAATTACTAAAACTTACAAATCGCAACTTCTCAAATTGCGAGAGCATCACTAATCCCCTCCCCAGTGTATTTCTCTCTTCTTTATAACGCATGATTTAAACGTATTGCCTACGAACGCTCTAGGCATTGCTGTGACTTATTACGCATTTTTTAATGCGACTAAGGCATAGGTGGTATTGCTGTGCCACGAATCATGAATCCGCAAACTTACTTACGAACTTATAATTTTATTAACCAAAATTTTTTATCTCATGAAAAAACTTATCTCTAACATTATTTTATTAACTGCTGGAAAGCTAATCAACCCGTTGCGTTTGGTTTTTGCTTCTTTGCTACTCTTAGGAGTTAGTAATCAAGCATTAGCTCAATGTCAAATGTCTTGTAACTTGGGTACGATTCAGGTTTCTCTCGACCAAAACTGTCAAGCGCAAATTTTGCCTGATATGATGTTGGAAGGTGATGCAGATCCTGCTTGTGGTCCTTACACGGTAAACGTAAACGACACAGGAAGTGATCTTGTAAATTCTTCTTACATTGGTCAAACAGTACAAGTTTCCGTTTCTAATGCATTCGGTAACTCTTGCTGGGGAACAATTCTGGTTGAGGACAAATTAGCTCCTACAATCGATTGCTCTCCAATTTCTATCACTTGTTTGGATCCAATTTTACCATTCTTCACTGGATTCCCTACGGCTTCTGATAACTGTGATCCTTCTTTGGATCGTAGCTACACAGATGCGGTACAGGATTTAGGTTGCAACAATGGTGGACCAGAAAAAATTATTACTAGAACTTGGACCGTAACGGATGATAGCGGAAACTCTGCTAGCTGTGATCAAATCATCACGGTTACCCGTCCTGCTTTATCTGATGTTGTTTTTCCTTCAAACAGAGACGACATTCAGTTGCCAGCATTGAACTGTGTTAATCCTAACACAGATCCTTCTAATACTGGCGTTCCAACAATTTTTGGTTATTCTATCGACGGTGTTTGTCACTTTGACATCAACTACACGGACACACAAATTGATGTTTGTGAGAATAGCTACAAAATTTTAAGAGAGTGGAAAGTAATTGATTGGTGTACTTCTACTTCTGTTACTATGGAGCAGACAATCAAAGTACTTGACAAAGACGGACCAGCGATTAGCCCAATTGCTAACATTACAATTAGTACTAACGTTAACACTTGCACAGCTAGCTACATTCTTCCTGTTCCTGTACTTAACGATAACTGTACTGCAAATCCAACGTATACTGTATCTGCAAGTCAAGGTACAATTATTGGAAATGCACTTTTCAATTTACCATTAGGTCAAACAACAGTTACTTACACTGCTCTTGACGATTGTGGTAATGAGTCTACTGAAACTTTTGTTATTACTGTTGAAGATCAAATTGCACCAGTTGCTGTTTGTGATATCAATACTACAATTAACTTGACTTCTGTACAGCCTACATTGGCATTCGCTGCTAACTTTGATAGTGGTAGCTACGATGACTGTAGTGATGTTACCCTTCAAGTAAGACGTATGAATATGCCTCATTGCCCAGGTAATGACGGTACTCCTTTCGGACCAACTGTACCTTTCTACTGTTGTGATGTTGGAAACACAGTAACGGTTGCTTTATTAGTAACGGATGCTGCTGGTAACCAAAACACTTGTATGGTACAAGCATATGTTGATGACAAATTGAATCCTGCAATTGCGTGTCCTGCTGACGTTACTTTAGACTGTGGTCAAGATCCTCTTGATTTATCACTTACGGGTGGTGAAGCTGTTGGAAGTGACAACTGTAGCGCTATCGTTACTAACGTAATTACTGGTTCTTTAGATAACTGTGGAGAAGGAACAATTACTCGTATCTGGACGGCAACTGATCCAGGTGGACGTACTGCTTCTTGCTTACAGAAAATTACTGTAATCAATTCT
>CALFBG010000163.1 GCA_937951685.1 uncultured Saprospiraceae bacterium
TCTGCAAATATAGGATGCAATAATTGCCTAGCTTTATGATCAATAGTAATAAACCATCTGCTGTTAATCGGCTTCCCATTTTTGCTGGCGGGCAACACTTTTCCCCAACGGGCTATTTTTAATATTATTTCCTTCATCGTAGCGGGACAACTGCTATCTAAGTTGCCTAGTGCTTGTTCCATACTTACGATATTCCCTTCTTTGGTTATGATACACATCATTAAGCTAATGTCCACTAAGGGTTGCGATACACAATATTGTAGATGTATTTCCACTTTATCTAAGGAAGTATAATCTAATTTTGTCGGTGGAATAGTTACTTCATCGTATTCGTAAACTTTCTCTTCAATTTTTGTGTCGTAAAAACAAAAAGTCGGTTTCCGCCGAGGGTTTCCTTTTTTGTACAAATGATATTCCTCTTGCCATAAGGTATCTTGTGTTTGATTACTTACCGTATAAAAAATCCCCTTTTGCGTAAATGGTAAAAGGGAATCCACTTGACCATACTCCGTTGCAATACGATCCTTTCGCCAAACCCAATAAGCTCCACTCGACTGCTGCTGGAAATGCCAGCTTATTCCATTGACGGCAACAAGGCTATCGTTGATGATCTCGTAGGTATCGCCATGACAATTTCTTTCGTTGTCGTAATAGTAACAATACTCCAATTTCATTTTTCTGTCGCTGAACAGGATCGCCTCTCTCCCGTATTTTAAATCTGCTACAAACTGCTTTCCTCTACTAGGAAAATCTTCACTTTGGTAAATAACTTTTTCCTCATAGCGAAGGGTATCTTGACTAAATAAGTTATTTAGGGGAATGGTTAGGGAAGTTAGGAGGCAGAAAAGCTTGAGGTACATTTTTTTAGTTAAATTGCTCAATTAGTTGATTAAATAAGGATTCCGAGATTTCATTTAACTTCAATTTGTAGCGAGCGTTCTTTCTGATTGTGACATTTTTTTGGGCATACAAAAATTTACCTTCTTTTAGTTTAAAGGCGATGATGGATACCGTTTTACCGACAGGAATTTTGCTAAAAAGGAAACTATCATTGCCTTTTGAAGCATTCAGCAAGGCATTTATATTTTTAAAAACCATGCACAAGCTAGTATTGATCGTATCATTTACTCGGACGTGCATCTCCGTCAATTCGTCAAGTTCTAAAAATCGATCGCTGTTAATCCAACCGAACTTTGAACTAGAAAATAAATATTTTTCGAGAACAATATCTCTCATATGAGGCTCATACATATAATCCTCCCTTTTGCTCCATTTACTTTCATTATCTTCTTTGCCAAACAAATACATCATTTTCAATCTCTTTTTATTTAAAACACTGATGTCAAAAGTTGCTCCATCTTTCAGTTTTACTGCTACACCGTTACGATATACTTTCACATGAACCATACCCGCAGTCTCTAATAAGGTGTCTCCAACAGAAAGTGTTTGTAAACCTCCCAATAGCATATCTGAGGTTAAATAATACTCCTTGAGTTCCAATGTCATTTTTCCCTCTATTACAATTCCCGCAGCGTTTACAATAGTATTCGGATTAATTTTCACGATTGTTCCTTCCTTGCCGACCCGTTCAATTCCTTCCCGCCCCCAAAAATCAAAATGCTGCGTTTCCACTGCTCCATAAGCAGTGTTTTCGTCTTTTTTAGAAGTAGTATTTTCATTTTCTTCATAATTGATTACTATTTCAACCCTTCTATTTCGCTGTTTATTTTCTTTAGAATTATTCCGTAAAATGGGGTTTAGTTCCCCTTTAGACTTTACTTTAGGCGCTTCAATTTGAAATCCACCTTTCAAGAATAAATCTCGAATTGCATTTACTCTTCTTTCTGATAATTTCTGATTGTACGCGGTACTTCCGTCACTGTCCGTATGCCCTGACAGGTAAATTTGTTTTTTTTCGTATGCACTAATCTGGTTTAAAATTGCAGCTACTTTGCTCGCTTCTTCTTCGTTTAAGTCGTAGCGATCTATTTCAAAATAGATCGTTGCTTCAATAACATTTTGAGAAAAACAAAAACCGCTATAAATTAAAAAAAGGAGGAGAAGCTTGATTCGCATTTTTATATAGTTTATTTTATGAGAGAGAACGTTTAAAGCTAAACGACTTACCCCCGCTAATGCGTATATCTAATTGGACATTTTATCTTCGTTTTCACAATGACTCAATCCATTGATACAACTTCATTTCTTGTGCGAACATTTCATCCTTGATCAAAACATACTCAAATATTTCCTCTTGGCTGTTGTATTCATTTTTCAAATAAGTAAGATAAACAGAGTCTATCCCGAACTTAGTCAAGTCATTTCTTAATTGATTTATTTCGTACAAGTCAACGAATTTATCAACGATCAGCCTAGCCTTGTTAATCGTTTTTCGTTCACCTCCCTCATTTTCTCTTTTAAATTTAAACCAGAATTCAATAGCTTCTAAATCAACAACTTCACCTTTTATTCCAATCCTCACGTCACTGAAAAGAAATGGATCGTGTTTCATCTTTAGATCTCCCAAATACAAGGTTTCAAAGTTACCTGCTATCTCTTCCGTAATCGCAGTTCCTTTCCTGTTTTTCAAAATTTGAGGAAAGTCTATTTCAAATTTTATATACTTTAGTGCATCTTCTAATTTATCACAACAATTTGAGTCACACCTTTTACCCACAAAATCTCCAAGTCCTTCAATACCTTTTAAATAAATATGATCTCCTTTTACCTTGTAAGAAAAACGCCTAGAACCACAATCGCCTGGAAACAATAAAAGACCTTTCGTTTTAAGGTACTCGCCTTGTGTTTTGAATTCAAGGGAATACATATCTAAGTACCCGATACTATCATTAATTACATCTAGGGTAAAGTAGCCTTCACTCGCACGATGATAATTTAAATGCCAATGCCCTTCAAGCTCCTTATTCATCGCAAGTTCACAGCCGAACAGTAAACAAATACTGGTTAAAATGAAGATGTTTTTCATGTTTGATTACGCTTTACGACATAAATATCGATATCATAATAATTGGTTTGAAAGAAGCCTTCTTGATGCTATCAGGAAAGGCTAAGACTGGCAGCCTCAGCTACGGAGCATTCTTTTTCAATTAAAAATTATTATCGGGAGTTGGATTTGATACTTTTTGTATATCGTAGAAGGCACCAACTTCTTGGGAAAGACTACGAATTTTCAATTTCCCTGTTAATTTCACCACTTTAGCAGTAGTGCTTTTTTGAAGGACTAAGCTGCGAAAAGTACGATACACTTCCCTATTAAATGTGGTGGTTCCTTTTTTGTATTTGATCGGTTCTATGTTAAGGATAATACCAGTCCTCCATTCTTATGAGGCTTCCACTCTGATTATAGCTAATATATCGTATAAAATGATAAGAAGCTTAGCGGCTTCCTTGATTAGAAACGCTATCATTGTTTAGATCAATTATTTCTTCTTCTTTAATTCATTCAAAACAAAACCATAAATATCCGCGCTTTTTCTAGTGTAAGCATTATAGGTTGAAGGACCATAATGACCTGCTTTTTCTTCCACTTTCAATAAGATTGGATTTTTTTGACTCGTTCTATTTTGTAGGCGCGCTACAAATTTATAAGAATGAAAAGGAGGCACGCGATCATCATGATCGGAGGTGACGATCAACATCGCTGGATAATTAACCTGCTCTTTTACATTGTGATAAGGAGAATACTCATAAAGTTGCTTAAAACTCGAGCTATCTGCTACTGTCCCGTATTCGTCGGTATGAAAATGTCCAACGGTAAATTTTTCGAATCGCACCATATCCAAAGGAGCAACAATGGGAATCACTGCTCTAAACAGGTCTGGTCGTTGAATACCTGCAACGGCAGCAACTAGTCCACCGTTGGAAGCCCCCGTGAGCGCCAGATTTTTTTGACTCGTATATTTCTTTTCGATTAGAAACTCTGCCGCGGCTATAATATCATCAAAACTATTTTGCTTGTTGTTTCCTTTTCCTGCTTTTGCCCATTCCGTCCCTTTTTCTCCGCCGCCTCTAATGTGCGCATACGCAAAAACTCCACCTTCCTTGATAAAATGAACCAAGCCTGGATCAAAGGAAGGTCTAGCCGTTACCCCAAATCCACCATACGCTTTTAGTACAGTTGGATTCTCGCCATTTAGTTTGATGCCTTTTTCATGAATGAGCGTCATTGCAATTGGCACACCATCTTTGGATTGATAATTAATATGTTTATACTCAAACTTTTTATGATCATAAGTAATGGTTGTTTTTTCAACTAGATCAAGTTCAAAGCTTTTGACATTAAATTTATAAATAATCGGAGGCAGTACATAGGAAGAAGTATAAAAGAAAAATTCATCTTCTTGCTCACTCGTGCTAAAGCCCGTCATCGCACTGGCGACCTCAAGTTTTAGCGTATGCAAAGTTTCGCCTGAATAATTAAACACCACCAACATCGGTTCATAATGCTTCGTCCGGTAAACTGCGACAATCCGATCTGAAAAGCAAAACGATTTTAACAAAAGTGCACCTGAAAATGCGGGCACTATTTCTCTCCAAGTATAAGGATCAGCGGGATCAATCTCAACGATGTTGCCATTATTCGCCTCATGCGAGGTAAGCGCAATCAATTTCCCTTCGTGATGGTTATCGAGAATCTTAATGCTTTCTTGAAGGTTCAGCACCAAAGGTCTAAGTTTTTGGTGTTCAGAATGATAATCAATATAAAATACATTCGTTTTTTCGCTACTTTCCTCCACTTCTTTTAGAATAAAGAAACGGTTGTCATCACTCGTCGAATAGCTAAGTAAGGTAGACGCTTTATTTTTTCTTTTGAAAATCAGTTGATCTGCTGCTTGTGGGGTTCCAATTTTGTGATAGTAAACCGCTGCCCCCGTTGCTTTCCCGAATTGTCCCGTTTGGTCAATGGTGGAATAAAAGAATCCATCGTCCAACCAA
>CALFBG010000164.1 GCA_937951685.1 uncultured Saprospiraceae bacterium
AATATCATTCTCGGTGTTTTCATCATTATCGTCACAAGTCGTTCCTGGCGTTGCAGGAACGCTAGCATCTTGATCGTTGCAATCTTCCTCTGCACAAACACCATCACCGTCAAAGTCGCCACCTTTGATTAAACAGGGATCAGCGGGTCCATCTATCGTTACCTGTACAGATTTTTCACAAATGACTTGCCATTGGGCAGTGTAATATTTCACGTTAACGTAGTAAGTACCGCCACCGAGATTAGCAATGGCTTGATCTTCATTATTGTAAATGGCACCACTCGAAAACACAGGACTCCAACTGGCGTTAAAAACCATTACCGAAATAACCGGTGCATCTAAATTTGTTACCAAGATGCTATTATCTGAAACCGTTACTTCGATTTCATCGCAACTTCCAGTATTGTCATCATTATCTAAAATGGTAACCGTTCCGAGATGATCCGCAATGGTCGCATTTATCGGATTCTCTAACGTTACCTCAAACAATTCTGTTTGCTCAGGATTATTATCATCCAAAATGCTAAAGCTGATTGTTCCTGTTAAACTTCCCGCAGGAATCGTCAAGTTACTTGTATTAGGAACAAAATCAAACCCAGCTAACGCGTCTCCACTTACACTCGTAAAACCAACTGTAACGGGAGTAGGACTAGGGGAAGATAAGCTTACCGTTAAGTTTGCCGTACCAGCGTCTTCATCTACCGTGATATCATTAATACTAATCGCTGGAATCGCTGCCGTTGTACCTTGACAAGTACAACCGTCTGCCAGAATTAAATCATTTAAAGTCGTGACTTCTCCATCGTCGCAAGCCGTTCCGGGAGCAGCTGGTAAGTTAGCATCATTTGGTGCACAATCTTCGTCGTTACAAATACCGTCACCATCACTATCTCCACCCAAGTTTTCACAAGGATCTGTTCCTCCGGCAATGGTCAAGTGAATTCCTTTTTCACAGATAGGTTCCCACTGTGCCGTGTAATATTTTACAATAACATTATAGTTTCCGTTTGGTAAATTATTAACAAACTGCGTAGCATTATCGTAAATAACACCACTGTTAAAAATAGGTGCCCACATCGCATCAAATACCATTACAGATACAACCGGAGCAGACAAATTACCAACGGTAATCGTACTTCCTTCGCTACTCGCCAAAATATCATCGCAGTTTGGACCAACCTCCGTATCTTCATCTAAGATCGTTACCAGACCTAATCCATCGGCAATTACCGCATTGGTAGGATTAGAAAGATGTACTTCAAAATTTTCTGTTGCTTCTGGATCATTATCATCCAAAATATCAAAACTTAGGGTAGCGGATAAACTTCCCGCAGGAATAGTTAAGATAGCAGTACTTTGCGTATAATCCGTTCCGGCGAAAGCCGTCGCATCAAGCGTCGTAAAATCTAGGGTGATATCAGAAGTGCTTGCTCCCGACAGACTCACAATTAAGTTTGCAGTTCCTGCGTCTTCGTCTACCGTTATGTCAGAAATATTAATTTCTGGAATAAAAATATCGGTTCCTGCACAAGTACAACCATCTGCTTGAATGACATCATTTTCTGTTCCGGCATCACCATCATCGCAAGCCGTACCAGCAGCAGTTGGTAAAGCGGCATTCGTAGGCGCACAATCTTGTGCATCACAAATACCATCACCGTCGGTATCTCCACCATCATTGACACAAGGATCAATTCCCGTGCAGCAACCAAAAGCGCGTAAATCTTCAATATCCCAAGCTTTTACATTGGCACCATTACCGATCACACAATAGCCTAGCAATTCAAATTCAAACGTTGTTGTCGTCGCTACCGTAAAGTCTGCGTTATCCGAAAAGTCAAAAATTTCTAAGCTATACTCATTGGTTGTAGCAATACCTGTTTGCTTAAAAACTTCTTGCCCATTCTTCGTTACTCTAATTCCGTATTTTGTAGGATAATTATTTAAACCCGTTGGACCGTCAATCCAAGAAAACTGCAAAGGTGCTTTTTCAAAAAACTGAATACCACCTAATGTTGCGGTTTGGTCAACGGCAGGATTTAAAGTAATTTCAAATCTTACTGCTTTTCCACTGTCGTCACTAAAGTCACAACCTGCTTTACTACTGACGCACATCGCTTCACTACCCGCTAATCCTTGCGTACAAGAATGTGTATTCGTAGTTGGATTTTTACGATAAACATTGGAAGTCTGAATTTCTTGACAAGTTGCAGCGTCATTTACAACGGAGGTCATTTCACTGAAGTCTTCATTGGTACCATTGTTTGAATAACTGGTACAATCGTTAAAATCCCAGTGTGCAAGTTCTACCGACGTACAAGCTTCGTTACCAGGATTATCCGTATCACAAACGTCCCCTAAGCCATCACCATCGGCATCAGCTTGGTTAGGATTACTTGTATTCGGACAATTATCTTCCGCATCGCAAATACCATCATTATCTGTATCGCCACCTTGCGCCGCGCAAGGATCAACAATTGTACCCGCACAAGAACAACCATCCGCTAAGATCATATCGTTCGTAGTGTTTGCATTATTATCATCGCAAGCAGTACCCGGCGCAGCAGGAAGACTCGCATCGTTATCGTCGCAATCTTGATTTGCACAAATGCCGTCACCGTCAACGTCTCCGCCTTCCGTTGCACAAGGATCAATCGCAACATCAATTTCTACTTCAATGGACTTTTCACAAATGGGTTGCCATTGAGCAGTATAATATTTAACATTTACAAAATAAACGCCCGCTGTTAAGTTGTCCACTAAAACATCATCATTGCTGTAAAGTGCACCACTACTAAAAACCGGACTCCAACTAGCATCAAAAACCATCACCGAAATAACGGGTGCATCCAAATTAGAAATGGTAAGGCTGTTATTATTTTCTTGAACCACTACTGCTTCGCAATCTCCTGTATCTTGGTCTTGATCTAAAATAGTAACAACACCTAGATCATCCGTAATGGTAGCGTTGATCGCATTGGCAAGTTTTACAGTAAAAGTTTCTGTTTGTTCTGGTGTATTATCATCCAAGATGGCAAAACTAATGGTTCCCGTTAAACTTCCCGCTGGAATCGTTAGATTACTGGTATTCGGTGTAAAATCAAATCCAGCAATTGCATCTCCATTCGTCGTTGAGAAACCAACGGTAACTGGAAGATTACTAATCGCAGACAAACTCACCGTTAACGTTGCTATACCTGCATCCTCGTCTACCGTAATATCATTAATGGAAAGCGCAGGTAAACTATTAGAAGTACCCGCACATGAGCAACCGTCTGCTAAGATCACGTCATTCGTTGTGTTAACATCACCATCATCACAAGTTGTGCCGGGTAAGGCTGGAAGACTCGCGTTATTATCATCACAATCGTCCGCAGCACAAACACCATCGCCATCTGCGTCGCCACCTAGCGTTACACAAGCATCTGCCGCTACAATGGTTACTTGTTCTAATTTATCACATACTTTTTGCCAAGCGGCATTATAATATTTCACGACTACGAAGTACGATCCCGGAGCAAGGTTCTCGATTAATTGAGCGGCATTATCATAAATACCACCACTATTAGAAACTGGTGACCAACTAGCATCAAAAACCATTACGGAAGCTAATGCTGCATCTAAGTTATCAACCAGAATATTATTCCCGTTTATTGTAATTGTCACCGTTGAACAATCTGCGGTACTAACAGACGTTCCTGCACAAGCGCAACCGTCCGCTTGAATCGTATCATTTTCAGTATTTGCATCATTATCATCACAAGCAGTACCAGCCGTAGCAGGTAGCGCTGGGTTATTATCATCACAATCCTCCGCAGCACAAACGCCGTCGCCATCTGCGTCGCCACCTAGCGCTGCACATGGATTATTTTGACAATCATCTACGTTACCGGAAAGGCGAATATTAATATCTCCGACGTGACCTTCTGAATTTGGATTTAAGCTTAAGGCTAAACCTGTAGTTGTCGGTGAAATTAACTGCCCTGAAAACCAAGCACTCGCACCGAAAGTAGATTCCGTTCCCGTAGCGTTGGCACCAATACCTAATTGAAAAGCGGCGCCAAAAGATTCGATCGCAATTTTTGCACCTGCTGCATCGTCTTTTCCAGTAATGATCCCTGTAAAATTTTCATAATAATAAAAAGCATCGAGGTCTGGTGTTAAACAGTTATGCTCCTTCGGGCTATCTGCCGGAGGAGTATTGGTTTTACCCGTTAAGGATAAATCAAAATCAAAAACTAAGTGTGGATTATCTTGGTTGGTCCAAGTTCCGGTATAGCTTGCTGTACCATCTAGGTTTTCGGTCAATAAGCCATTGGATAAGGTGTAGTAGGAGTTATATCCTGTAATCTTTAGCCAGCCGCCGTAATTTACACCGCTGTTGCAGTTAGTCACGTTGGTAGCTATTCGACTCGTACAAATTTGTTCCTCTACGTTGGCATCAAATGCTTGTACGCTATTGATCGCACTAGTGAGTAGGAAAAAAAGCACAACAAACATACTTAGTAAGCGTCGTTTCATCTTTAAATGTTTTGGTTAAAAAAGTAATTCTTAGTTCTTTCGAATCTTTTTTGTTGATCTTGGATCGACAAAATTTGTCTTCATCGGGTTACTAAGGTTGATCCAGTGATGGATCGCGGGAGGAGTATTGTGTTTGAGTTATAATCGAGATTTTACGCTTGCCTTTAATTTTTCGCGATGCGCGTTGAGGGGAATATAGGAGGAATGCAAACGAGATCAATTTACTGATCTTATTGGGGAAACTTTATGATTAAATTTTCTGGGTTACTACCTGGGGTATGCTAAAGGGAGAAAAGTGGGAGACCGTTGACGAAGGGGCTTAATCAACGAGATACACTACAAATGTTCGCATAATTCCCAAGTTAAGCAATACCGGAAAAAGGGTAATGTAAGCATTAGGAATATTTTGATAGGATTTTTTTGGTAGATATGAGGAACGCACCAATAGGACTTAATCCCCTGCTTTACAAGGACTAAGCTAATAATTAACAAAATAAGTCGCAATTGACGAATACATTCTGCTACCGCTTAAATTAACTAACTTTCGACCTTGTGCCCTATTTTTTTAAAGAAATTTCTAAAATATTTATAAACTTTAATATCTGCATTTACCTGCTGAAATTCTTGAATTGCCATATATTCACAGCTCAAGCATATATTTAAAGTCGCAGTTATTGCGTTGTTCGAATTGTAAAAAACAAGTGCATCTCGGTAAGTTGGTGCACACATCCAATCTGGAATCTCTTCTGGAGTAGTTTTCAAAAACCTTATTAATTCAATAGCGAATTCCTCTTTTCATTTTTTTAATTCCTAGGAGAAGGATTATGAATTATTTAATTAAAACATAGAAATACTATTATACAAATCACCACCAACTAAACAACTGTAGTCTCCCTTTCGACCTTACAGTTTAGTTACTTTTTTAAGATA
>CALFBG010000165.1 GCA_937951685.1 uncultured Saprospiraceae bacterium
CGTCGCAAAAAAAATGAAGACAAATGAAATCTTTATTCAGAATTAGTATCTTTTTATTAGTCTGTTCCCTCGTTATTACGGCTTGCCGTAAAGATGAAGAGTTGGTCGTCTCCAAAAAACAAGTCGTTACGCCAGAAATAATCGTTAATGCTTCCGTACGTGGTTTAGTGATTAACCAAAACGGCGACGCCATCGAAGGCGCTTCGGTACTCGTTAACGGCGAAAATATTATCACCGATGAAAACGGTGTTTTTAGTTTCCAAAATATTCGCATGGATGAATACGGAACGCTAATCAAAGTAGAAAAAGATGGTTTTTTCCTCGGCGCTAAATTTGTACAGCCAAAGCAAGGAAAAGAATCTATTACCAAAATTATGTTACTGCCTAGAACGCTTACGGCAAGTTTTAACGCCGCAGATGGCGCGACGGTAACAACTACGGATGGCGCTTCGATCGTTTTTCCTGCAAACAGTGTAGCCTTGGCTGCGGGTGGCAGTTACGACGGAACGGTAAACGTATACGCTAAATGGCTTAATCCTGAAGGGGATAATTTATTGTTAGAAATGCCAGGAGATTTAAGAGCTAGAAATAGTGCGGACGAAGTAGTACAACTCGCTACTTTCGGAATGGTCGGTGTAGAATTAGTGGGTGATAACGGACAAGCACTGCAAATGGCACCAAACCAATTGGCCACGATTGAAATGCCTATCCCCAGCGGATTATTATCCAATGCACCAGCTACAATTCCTTTGTGGCACTTTGACGAAACTACTGGATATTGGGTAGAAGAGGGGAGTGCAACTTTACAAGGTAATAAGTACATCGGAGAAGTAAGTCACTTTTCTTTTTGGAACTGCGATGCACCTTTCCCATTAATTGAATTATCTGGAACCATCATCGGAGAAGGAGACGGTGGAGGAATCCCTGGGCTTTGTGTGGAGATTGTCGTACCCGGTTTGAATACAGTAGGTTATGGCTTTACGGATGAAAATGGAAATTTCTTTGGTAAAGTACCACAAAATGAACTATTGACTTTAAACGTGAAAGATGATTGTGGTAACGTTATTTATACCGAAGATATCGGCCCATTCTCGGACGATACCAATATTGCAATTCTTGGCGTAATTCCTACTTCTAGCTATATTACCGTAACGGGGACGATGGAAAACTGTGATGGTAATCCTGTCATGAATGGTTACGTAAAGGTGAGTTTTGGTGGTACTTATAGTGTTCTACCACTAGACGATAATGGTGCTTTTTTACTTGACTTATCGGTATGTTCTGCGACTAGTATTTCCTTAGTTGGTTTAGATATCGAAGGTGGTTTTGAAAGTAATGAAACTACTTACGATATTACCGGGCTAAGTACTTTAGACGTAGGAACCATTACGGCTTGCGACGTAGTAGCACAAGAATATTTTTACTATGATTTTGATGGTATCGTAACTACAATGGTAGAAGTATATGGTCAAATGATGGCAGATTCTTCTGGAACTGGGAATGATGACATTTTTATTTCAGGAACAATTCCAAATAGTAATATTGGTTTTCCAACGATCAGAATCGTAGATCCAGTGATTGGCGTACAAAATCCAGATTATATCCTATTGTTTACAGAAGAGGTGAATAATGTAAGTGTCACGGCAACTTGTCAGCCTTGTACGGATTTGACGGTTACGCTTACTGCATTTGGAGAGATTGGTGAAATCATCGAAGGAACATTCTCTGGAAATGCGGAAATCAACGGCGTTGTTGGTCCGGTCTCAGGAGCATTCAAAGCAATTAGAGATAACTAGAAAGAGGCTTAAAATACATCATGCCCAAAGCGTAGCAAGGTAACTTTATCTTGCTGCGTTTTTGAGTATGAACTTCTTTCGTAAAGAAAGGATAGATACGTTGTAATTTATATTACAAAGTAATAAATGGCTGCTAAGCAAATTTCATTATCTCCGCGCTAAATAATTACTTATCTTACTACAATGACGCAAAAAGAGTTGCTAATTGGCTGTAAAAAAGGAAATCCTAAGCACCAACGCGAGTTGGTCTTGCAGTACAGTGGTATGCTCTTAACGGTTAGTAGAAGATATACGCCCAAACGGTTGAGTCCGGAAGATATTCTCCAAGATGCTTTCATAAGAATTTTTAAATCTATTGATCAATTTGATGAAAATAAAGGAAGCTTAGAAGGGTGGATGCGGCGAATTGTGATTAACACGGCACTCAAGAAACTAGACCGTAAATTTATGAAGCAAGAGGTTTCGGTAGAAGTGTTTCAAGATCCCATTTTGTTGCCTACTGTTTATGATCAAATGGAAGCCGAAGATGTCATGACTTTAATCGCTACTTTACCCGATGGGTATCGTCAAGTTTTTAACCTTTACGTTATTGAAGGCTACTCTCATAAAGAAATTGCGGCGCTAATTGGTATTCGAGAAGCTAGTTCAAGAAGCAATCTATCGAGAGCTAAAACAATTTTACGCAATAAATTAAATAATCAAAAAATACAAGAATCATGGCTGAAGATAAGTTAGGTCGGTTCATGAAAGATAAGGTTTATCGTCATCAATCTACAACGGATGCAGAAGCCCTGTGGCAAAAAATTGCGGTAGCACAAAACGAAAAACCTACGCGTCGAAAAGCGATATTCTTTTGGATTTGGGGCGCAGGAATGGTTTTGTTGTTAGGAGGATTGCTCGCGACAAAGTCTTATTGGTTTACGAAGCAGCAAGTCGCGATGACTACCGCGCCAGCTGTGCTTCCTACCGCCAACGTTAACAAAGTCAAGCTTGAAGAGAACACTAGCACCTCGAACCAGCTAACGACCAGCACTCCGACGGTGAAGGAAAAATATCCCACGCTCATTTTACCAAGTCTTACGAAGACTACTCAAACGGGTACGATTATCAAAACAGAAACCCAAGGAAAAACTACAACCAATAATATCGTTACGCCACCAATAGTAATTCCTCAAAGACTCAGCGAGCTTACTTTAAATGCTGCCAGCGAAACCGAAACCGAAGCATCGTCCCAACGGTTGGTGGGAGCCAGTTCGGCGAAAGCAACAGCGGAAAGAAGTGAACCATTTAACAAAAAATCAGACGAAAAAATATTAGCCTTATTACCCGCGGTAACGCTTTCTGCTCTTGCTAAGACGGAGGCGACCGCGATCAAACCGGGAATTTGGGCATCCGCAGATCGGACTAACGCTCGGACTACTTTTGAATATTCTGTCGGCTTAAACTTGATTTATGGGAGCAGTTTGAAAACCTTAGCAACGAAATCAGACGAAGCACAGAGCTTGTTAGACTTGCGGAGAAACTCTGAGACGCGCCTCGAAGTTTTAGGAGTGGGACTAGATTTTAAGATGGAACATCGTTCTGGGCTTTATGGTAGAATTGGCTTGGAATATGAGCAAATCAATGAACGCTTTGATTTTGATTTTGTGGAAACGCGAACCTATTTGGATGACAATCAATTACTAGAAATTATTTATGATGTCAATGGTGTTCCGATGGAGGTATACGGTACGGGAGAAGTTACAGAAATCTTGGAGTACAAAAAGAAAGTATACAACAGCTACCGTATGATTGATATTCCCTTATTGCTTGGATATACTTTTAAAGGAGGAGATTTTAGCTTATTCTTAGAGTCTGGTGTCGCCATGAATATAAGCTTTGCGCCCGAGGGAGAACTCTTTAATGCATCGGCAGAACCGATTGAATTAGCCGAAGAAAAAGACGATATTTTCAAAACAAACTTAGGAATTAGTGTGCTCGCGGGCATTGGCTTGTCCTATCAATTTTCTGAACAATTTAGCCTATACTTTAGTCCAAGAATCAAATTTCGACCCAATTCCATTACAACGGACGCTTATCCATTAACGCAAAAATATACCAATACCGCGATTCAACTGGGGATGCGTTACCAATGGTCAAACTAGTATTCCAAGTACCTTAAGTAACAATACAAATTATTTTTTGTCTTAGTACTTAAGTAGGTTTACTTCGTTTAGAATAAGGCATAAAAATGGTAGTAGCCTGCCAGCGATTACTGATTTAGTACAAATTTATTCCCCGCCCAAGGGACCATAAAACACGACCCAAGTCTGAAAGTCTGACGTAAAGTCTTCGAAGCGATGCACTTTACCCGCCCCTACAAAAATGACATCACCTGCCTGAAAAGGAAAGCGTTTCCCCGCTTTAAAAAAAGTACCACTACCACTAATGATAACGTACAACTCGTCTTGTTCGTGGGGCTGCTGTAGATCTTCTTTTTCCGGAGCGTACAATTCTACGTACATACTGCCATGCCGAAAAAGCGTAACGAACTTTTGCGTTGCAAGTACAGCTTGTAAACGTTGATGCGCCGTTTGATAATTGATGCCATCAGGTTCGGTCAGTCCAAGGGATGATTCATCGGGGGGTAGAATTTGCGCAAGATGATATTCAAAATGCGTCAAGTAATCTTTAATCAAAAAAGCTAAATCGACTTCCTGCTGATCGGGGAGTAAAATGGCTTTTTTTAAGTCCGTTGCGGAGAGATTCGTACAAACGTGGTGAATTTGTTGATTGAGACTTTGCCAAAGTTGAACTAAATGGGGAAGCTCCGCATTTTGGTATTGATTACGATCAACCAACTCACTTTGTGGATATGGAATGACTTGATACGCCGTAGTGGCTAATGGCGCAGTCGTGAAACGCTGCAAATTATATTGCGCCGAATCAATGAGATGGCCCAGAATTTCTTTTTTAGACCACTTTTTAGGATTGGGTTTCGCCGTCAAGTCTGCATCCGCTAGGCCTAGCACTGCTTTAGGGAAATTTTTAATCCAATGGTCAAGCTGATTTAGTGTTGTATTCATTAGCTTTTTATTGAAGATGGAGCATTTGTTTTTTAATGTTTCCAATGGAAGTACATTCGGAACTTAATAGTACTACTATTAAGAAGAGGATAGCACGAGCGGGCTTAAATCATGTACCGTTCTTTAATCACGGTAAGGTGATGAATTTCGTGTCCCGCGATGATAAACCCTAGTGCTCGGGGAGAAATTGGATGTCCACTAGCTGTACCGATTTGTTGGTATTCTTCGTCGGTAAAGTTTTTAAATAAACTAACACTAGCGGCTCTCACCGTTTGGTATTCCTCCAAAATAGAATCAATACTACGTTGCGTGGAATTAAGTTGAGCGACGTAGTCATCTTGCTCAAAACCAGGCATTGGCGTCTTGTCTTTACGCGCTACCCGCAAGGCGCGGTAACACATGATCCGTTCCGTATCAATGATGTGAATCATGATTTCTTTAATCGTCCATTTTCCGGGCGCATAGCGGTATTCCCATTTGGGGAGTGGGAGATGTTCTAAAAACTTCATGGTCGCCGCCACGTTCGTTTTTAAGGTTTTGATGAAATTATCATCCGATACCTTATTGATGTAAGTAAAATAATATTCGGCACTTTCGTGCTTGTTGGGCCGGCAAATGGTACTCATATTGAATCGCTTAAATAAACAAATTATTTGATGCCTCAAGATACTCATTTTATGGAAGATTTGCACTGACCACTTTGAAAAAAGAAGAGCGGCCAGTACTAACTTTGGTTCTTTTTTTCAAATTATAGCTACCGTAAAAGCGAACCAGAGCAGCGCTTCTTAACGCTAAAGCCTTTTAGTTCTAAATATTTCTCTTATCTTTAGAATCGAACGATTAGATAGTGTGTGTCGGATCACTTCACATTTTTAATTAAAGCCCCATTTACATGATAAGCCTAAATAAGAGTGTTGGAACAAATGCTGCTAACCAATTAGCTGATCTTCGCAAAATTCAATTGGCTTTGTTAGAATTAGATTTGCTGACACCCGCCGATTTCTTGCAAGAATGTTTAGAAGATCATTTATTGCAAAAGCTAAACGCTTTGCGACAACGCATTCTCCTTAAAGATTTTCCCGTCCACGAAGCTTTTTTAACCGTCTTATTAGGGAATACGGCGATTGAAGAGGCAATGATTCCTGCTACCTTACAGGCAGTCTTCGATTTTCAAACTACCATACAAAAAAAACGTAATCCGGATGGTCGGATTGATCCCCGGGGCAAAAGTTTGCTAGCGCTTAATCAGGCTCGCAAAAAGCGGATGCAGGAAAGAAAGGTAAATCCTCCTGTAAGTACTACAACGCATAAGCCGACAGAAGGGGGGAGTACGACGGAGGGATTATACGAATTGCTCCGCGACGGAGACCGAATTAGTTTATCAATTCCTTTTAAAAATCGCCCACGAAAAAAAATAATTTCCATTACGGATGGTCGCAATTTTATTTGTAAAAACTATAACTGGAACGGTATTGTCAAGCTCATGAGATTCGTCATGAATGCGGGGAAAAAAGTTTACGTCTTACCAACTAACTTGTCGGGTACCGTTAGTGATAATCAATTGATTATTCCTGACGAAGCTATTTTTCAAATTGTGAAACTACAGGTAGAATATCAAATTGAACGCTTAGGGATCAAACAAAATACGATTCATCGAATTCTCAACGGCGTGGATGCCAAACCAGGGAATATCTTCATCGGAAAGATCGTTGCCGCTAGAGATCGAGTGAATTTCATGAACGAGGCTAACAATAATTCCTTAGTGAATATTGAAACGGGAGAAAATATCGTCGTTCCAGATCGCTCGGAGGATGAAAGCACACATTACCATTTTTTCCGAGATTTAGTACACGCGAGAAATGGACTTTGGAGTGACGTAGCGGGCGTAACGAATATTGTAGGGTTGAGAAGAACGATTGATAAAAAAAAGAATACGCACTACAATGATACCCTCGCCGTTTGTTGGAAAGAAGCGACGGGGACTTTGAGAGTAGAATTGAATATTGCTACCACAGAACCAGGGAATCGAGTTAAGGATCGACAGTTAGGGCCACAAACCATGACGGTCGTTTCGGGTTTCCACAATGTTCGTCAGCCCGCAGGGCGAACACATAATGTGCTGAAGCAAGGTCGAAATAACGGAGCATTTGTTTGGAATGAAGGAGATAGTACCATGAATTTCCACCAAGGTAGCAACAATTTTTCCTATCCGGGAAAGACTAAACACAGTCGTAAGGCTTGGCTCAGTTTTCACGGAATTGATGGTAAAACACAACATGGCATTCCAACTTCAAAATTCGATGCGCGGGTCTTATTAGAAATGAATAAAGTATTTTCTGAAATTTATTTAATCTTAAGTAAATATGGTAATAATCGCTCCATAGCGCCGTACGCTTTTTTACAGCAATTAGCGGAAGCTCAAGCCATTTCCATTGATCAAGTAGACGGTGCTCAACTCACGATTCGTCAAGGAAGTAAAACCAAGAAAATTGATCTCAATAAAGCGAAGCAGTGGATGGTAAATTTTTGGTTTCCTAAACGCAAAACGGGAGGACGGGAGAAAATCGCTACCATTTTATCTTCAATTAGTGATTTTGATAAAACCATGCTTAAGACTTGGGAAAAACTTTCTGCTCAGCAAATTATAGAAAAAATCACTTTTGCACATATGCGCAAGGTCGTTGAAATTCAAATCGAATATACGAGTAAACTCAGTGCGATTGATGGTTTAGCAGGGAGTGGATTTGTGAGGATGATTGATGGAATTTGTCAGAGCAAAACGCAAGCAGTAGCGGACAAACTGCGCTTGGATACCTTAATTGATCGCTTAGCCAATTTCCCACTTCGGAACATAGATAAGTTGAAGCAACGATTACGGACGGGGCTCTTTATTCATACGTACAACAATCGAGCAGCAGTACAAAGAAATACCCGATTTGACGAAGCAACGGGCTTGGATTTAATTAAAAATGAAACCGTCGGTGTTTATTCTGCGGGCTGTCAAGTGATCTACGATACCGAAGTTTTTTATACCTTTTGGACTAAACTCCTCCAGCAAGCGAGTCGGGTGGGACAGTTGCGTTGGTACTATACCTTGGTAGATGCTACTAAATTCCCAAAGGCTGCAATTGTATAATTTATAAAGCGGTTAGCGTATTTTTATTAATTGGAGTTTTTAAACAACTTCATTATCTGCTAAGGCAAACCCTTATCGTAATATCATAACTTTAATCTTCTAATAAATCTGGGCGACGCGCTTTAGTCCGTTGCAAAGATTGTTGGTAGCGCCATTCGTTGATGGCACCGTCGTTGCCCGATAAAAGAATGGGTGGAACTTGCATGCCTTCATAATCGGCAGGACGCGTATAAACGGGCGGTGCGAGGAGTTGATCTTGAAAAGAATCAAAAAGTGCAGAAGTCTCATCGTTGAGCACACCCGGAATAAGTCGTCCAATCGAATCGACTAAAACGGCTGCGGCTAATTCTCCTCCGGACAGTACAAAATCTCCAATAGAAATATCGCGCGTAATGTATTTTTCTCGAATGCGCTCATCCACACCTTTGTAATGACCACAAAGTAATAAAAGGTTTTCCTTTAGTGAAAGCTGGTTTGAGAGCCCTTGATGAAGTCGTTCTCCGTCGGGCGTCAAATAGATGACTTCGTCGTATTGTCGTTGTGCTAGTAAGTGGTCAAAACACTTGGAAAGCGGTTCGACCATCATCACCATTCCCGCACCGCCACCATATTGATAATCATCTACTTGTTGATGTTTACCTAAACCAAACTGGCGAAGATTATGTACGTGGACAGACAAAATACCTTTGTCTTGCGCACGTTTCATAATAGAATGTTCAAACGGACTTTCCAGTAAGGCCGGAACAACGGAGATAATATCTATTCTCATAATTTTGAATTGGAGGCTAAAATTAGAATAATCCGCTGAAAAAGCAAAGTTAAGTGCCAAGGCAATTTAATTTGTCTTGGTACTTAAATTATAAAGTATTAAACTATAATCGTTTATTTTAAAACAACTTCATAACTTCTTATATAAGATTAACTTATCAAGACTCTTTTTTTTAATAATTTTGATTCGTTTAAGCTATTATGCGCTCATTTGATCGGCAATTTTCGAAAAGAAATAGTATCTTGATATTCCTGTCAAAGCAAGCACTTCTTAAACAACAGCAGTGCTTAGTTTTGATTCCTGCTTAATTTTACTAATTTTAAGCTTCAACACTGAAACATATGTTACCCATTACCAAGAGAATGCTAACCAGTACGAGAAATCGACCTGCCCTTCGAGACGCCAAATGGTATGCCATTCGGAAACTTAAAGGAATCGTCATTCACTGGACTGCCAATACTGCAAAAGGAGCCGACGCCATTCGAAATCGAAACTATTTCAATACGACGGATCGTTGGGCTTCGGCGCATTACATTGTAGATGATCACTCGATTGTCCAATGTTTACCAGATTACGAAGTTGGTTATCACGTCGGTGGTAGAACCTACAAACCCATTGGAGAAGAAATCCGAGAAGACAACTTGACGCCAAACTATTTTTTGATTGGCATCGAAATGTGCGTCAACGAAGATGGTGATTGGGATAAAACTTATCAGTATTCGGTGGAACTGACTCAGTTCCTACTCAATAAATATAATTTCACGATTAAGAATTTATATCGACACTACGATATTACGGGTAAACTCTGCCCAATGATGATGATTGACGAAAAGCCTTGGCAAGCATTTCGAGATGCGGTTAATCGAGGTTTAGATTTCCAGTTGGAAGATCCAATCAAAAGGGGAGTGGTTAATACTCCAGAACTTAATGTGCGAAAAGGAAATGGCATCCAGTATGCTATCGTCGATGAATATACCGAAGGTACAACGCTGGAAATTTTCGAAGAACTAGGGAATTGGTATCGCGTTGGTGATGAGCGATGGTTGCACAAGCATTACGTTAAAATTACCTTTACACAAAAAACGGGAATCGTCGAAGATCCTACGGGGCTTAATGTTCGCACCGGACCAAGTCCGAAGCACGATAAAGTAGACGTGCTAGAAGATGGTAGCCAAATCACCATCACCAATCAAGAGGGGAGATGGTATCAAATTGGTAATAATCGTTGGGTTTTCGCTCCGTATGTACGCATTCTTGACGTTAAAAATGGTCGCGTAACGGCACCTTATTATCTCAATGTCCGAACTGGACCTGGTACTAATAATAGTCGGGTTCGACAAATTCCGAGAGATATGTTGGTTAAAGTATATGAGGAAGATGGAAATTGGTATCGCATCGGAGCAGGAGAATGGGTGTACGGGATTTACATTGATTTACTCGACGAAGTAGCGTGAAAAACTTTAGTCAACGGATAAGCATATTTATTACAAAAAATTACTACAAAAAGCAGCCTATTGAGCTGCTTTTTGCGGTTATGAAACAATTTTAATGATTCCTGCGGGTTAAAAAAATAAAGCTGCACATACTAAACCGTTCCTTTTTTTGGTTAAAGAACAGAAATTGCAAAAGTTATTACTTCTAGCCAAGTACACAGCGTACGAAGTATCCCCCTAACCGTTTGCAATGTGTACTGAGAAAGACAATTTATTGGCCATCTCCATCAACCGACGACCTTACTTCATCACCTCAAGAATCCTTTTAAAATGAACGAGCTTCTCCGTCTTGGTCTATCCTTCAGTTTATGTTTTTTCATTTTTACTTTCAATGCTTCCGCCAAGCTGGTGGTAGCAAACAGTAAAGACACCATCCTTCAGAATTATCACCGTGCAGATAAGGTAAAGGCGACTAAAAAGGAAGCACTCATTCGCGTTAAGCTCACCGATTTTAGAAAAAATGGATTAGGAGGAATTCCTATCTGGGCACATAATCGGCAAGGGCAATACTGGCATGGTATCACGGATGCAGCGGGAGAACTTTTTTTTCTATTACCTAATAATGCGAAATATGTACTCAACGTCGATCAAGAAGAAAATTATCGAAAATTTTCCATTCCTAAAAAAGCCAAACTTTCCAAAACGGTGAAAGTAGTGCTCATGACCACCCGTATTAAAGAAATGGATACGAATGATACAATTACCCAACAACTTACCGCGGGCATGATGCCTACGCGTTCGCGTGCGCTAGTCAATATTAAAATCATGGATTTAGAAGGCCGCCCACTTGCCAATGAAGTGGTCTATTACGAGAGTCAACAATCGGCTAAAGTCTATCGTACCGTTACAAACAAACAGGGGAGAAGTACCTTGATGATTCCCAAAGGAGATCGCTATTGTATACATACCTACGCACATCAAAACATTAGCTGTAAGGACTACGAAGATAATCCACATTCCCGGACGAGTCGCTTTGAACTCAAAATGATTAGTACGGCAGAATTTAAAAAGCGCGCGCTTGAACGAGCGGCACTTTTGGCCCAGAGAGATGAATGGCGTCGGCAACAACGCATCCGAGATTCTTTAGCGGTAACTCGTTTACAATACCAGAATTTTTATTTGCAACACCGTTATGATAAGAAAGCTTACGCGACCATCGAGGCGAGTATTAAAGAATTGGTGCAAAAAGATCAAGCAGCTTTGCAAGCTAATCAAAATTATTACACCGATGCCGGAGAAGATATTAAATCTATGTTTCAGCGCAACAAAGGACGTTGGAAACAAAAGCGCATCATCGCAAATATTGATTGTAGCATGTACCGTTATATCGACGAATTGATGGTTTGGAATTATGCCAACGAAGCCGAACGCAATAACAATCGCTATTGGCTTTTTAATGGTTTTAACTACGAAGGAGGGACGGCAGAAGGCCATCAGCGACGCGGTATTTTCGCCGTACCAGAAAATACCGTAACGGGCTTTTTCAATACGATTGATAAAATTGTCAATTTTAGTTGTCGTGGTAGTAGATTGGAAAATGTAGTGGAAGCTTTGCTACTCGGCGCCGAAGGAAAGACACCCGAAGAAGATTTGTTGTTCATCGCCGATAATTACAGCGACGTTAGTGACTTACACAAACTGAAAGCATTAACCGTTCCCGTTCACGTTTTATTGACGGATGCGGAGAAGGGGCTTAATGAAAATTACCTAGAAATTGCCTACCATACTGGCGGCTCCATTCATACCCGCAGCACAGATATTTCGACGCAGCAACTACGCGCGTTGACCAACGGAGATCGCTTGGAAATTGGAAAATTTTCGTATACTTTTTTTCATGGAAAATTCTTGAAACGGACTTAAGTATAGTTCCCGGAAATTGGGTTTACAATAAGCTTAAAAGACTTTCAAATTATTAGTGAATTTATTAGGTAAACCTACTTAAATAACTTTAATACGTTTGTCAATAACTAATATGTAAAACGAGGTCATACCCAAATTCAGCTTGTTGCTGCAACCAACTTAAACCTTTTTATACCGAAGTTGTTTTAAAATAGATCTTAATACTTACAGGCAAAGCATTGCAACCCAGTACTTCAGCTTTTTTTCGTCACCGCAGCTATGGCTGCATAAATTCTGAACAGCATTTACCGCTTGCGGATGGGATGCAAAAAGAGCTTCGTCCTGAATCACAAGCCTTTATCTTCAGTTGCTAACATCATTTTAAAACAACTTCACCTTTCAAAGTACCTACCGTTTAGCTGACCAAGCGTCAAGTTAAACGGTTTTTTTGTTGAGCACGCTGGTCGACGAATTTGCTTGGAGCGTAAGCATAGTAATCTTTACGAAAGCAACAAAACTGTTAACCTTTTTTTCACTGCTCTAATATCTATTATAAGCTTGTTGAATAAGCTTTGAAATTGTTTTGTTTTAGCAAATGTCTTATATTTACTACGGAGGCTTTTAGCAAGTATTAAACTTACGTTAAAAACCACATAAAACTAATTTTTCCCAGTAGAAAAGAAGAAATTGCATTGTTGTTACGCTTTAACGGAGCTCGAATTAGTCGCCCGTTACATTCCAGACTCGAACAAAACAAAAGCTTATAATTTCCATCTAAACCTAAAGTCAGTTAAAACTAGCTTTAGGGATTGAAACTAAAAACTTACTCCTAAAACTAGAAAAATGAGATGCTGGACCCTACTCTTTATCCTTACTTTTTGTAGTCAATCTTTTCTCTACAGCCAATGTGATTTTACCGTGCCGGGAACAAATTTTTGTGGCGGAGAAAACATCAATTTCACCGTTAATAACCCAACTGGATCAATATATACTTGGGACTTTGATGGCGATGGGATGGCAGATGCTACGGGAATTAGTGTGGGCTACGCCTTTCCCGCCGTATTCACGAATCAGTCTTACTCCGTAAGCTTATTAGAAAATGGAGTAGCTTGTGAAACACAAAATATTAATATCTTAGCTGTTCCAGATGCGACCATTGGCTTAGTGCCTAGTGGCGTTGCGGTGATGAATGGTACGAATATTAACGCTTGTAGTGGAACGCCAGAAGTAAGCATTGCTATTTTTAATAATTCTACGACCATTAGTATCAATACGGGCTACGAAATCAATTGGGGCGATGGTAGTCCAGTAGAAAATTATACCAATGCTACCTTCTCCTCTGCGACCAGCATTAGCCACACTTATTCCGGATTTGGTTACAAAACGCTTTCCGTTACGGTAACAGCGAATAACGGTTGTACCAGCACGACAAATTATACTTTTTACAACGGAGGAAATCCTTCGATCGGTTTAGGAAACCCAGGGAATACCGTTGGTCTTTGTGCCCCTGCGACGATCGTTTTCCCTGTTTCTGATTATGTAGATAATCCCGTGGGAACCATTTATGAAGTCTTTGTTAATAATGTTTTAGTAGACAACCTAACGCAAGCGACGATCCAAGACGAATATACTTATACCTTCAATGGTACTTCTTGCGGAGAGATGACCTCCACGGGGCAATTTGAACACGCTTTCGATCTTAAAATTGTAGCCTCTAATCCTTGTGGTAGTTCTGCGGCTACCGTTGAACCAATTGAATTGAGCAGCTCACCACAAGCTAGTTTTGACGTTCAAGAACCAGTGAATAGTTGCCCCGGAGAAACTTGGGTTTTTACCGACAACTCAGTCGGAGTGAATGAAGTGATCAGTGGAAATCCTACGATTTGTGAAAATGAGTTGCTACCCAGTTGGTCCATTAGCCCAAACCAACCCGGCGTATTATGGAATTTAATCAGTGGGAACCTTTTTAGTTCCGAAGCTATAGAGGTAGCGTTCTTGGAGCCCGGTTCCTACACCATCACGATGGTTTTAAATAGTATTGCTTGTGGTCCATCAACATACACGGAGACCATTTTTGTACTGGAACCGCCGGTGGCAGATGCAGATTTAGCGGATGCTAGTGATGACTGCGTTCCTGCTACGGTAAGTTTCAATAATTTATCGGCTGGTTTTCAAATGAATTATACTTGGGGCGTTGATCCGCCGACGGGATGGAATTTTACGGGAGGAACGAACGAAAATTCCGAAAATCCAACTTTTATTTTTACCGCAGCCGGAAGTTACAACGTGCGTTTAACCACCAGTAATATTTGTGCAGAAGATACTTGGGATACAACTTTGGTTTTTCTGGGACCACCAGCGATCAGCTTAACTCCTGCACCGGATGAGTGCCAATCGGCAACGCTAAATTTTGACGCGAGTACTCTCACTTATAATGCAAATAGTGGAACCATTACCAGTTATAGTTGGAGCTTTCCAGGGGCGATTCCGAATAGTAGTACTGCTGCTTTTCCTACGGGGATTCAATACAATGGTGCGGGGACTTACAGTTATTCGGTGACCGCCGTTGGTGCGGAGTGTGGTCCAACGACCGTTTCAGATACTTTTACGATTATTGATCCTGTTTTACTAATGCTTCCAGAAGATTTGACGTTTTGCGTGGACGATGATCCCGTTAGTTTAACGGCGAGTCATGCTCCGGGGATCTGGTCGGGTAGTGGCGTTACGGCTGCTGGCATTTTTGATCCTAGCCTTGCGATGATTGGTGAAAATATAGTGAGTTACACTTTTGGAAATGGACTTTGTACCTCAACGGAAACTATGTCTATTGTGGTCAATGCTTTACCAGCAATTACGCTTTCTGCGAATAATGAAACGAGTGCTTGTATTTCAGAAACTACTATTCCACTGACGGCAACACCTGTGGGGGGAACTTGGACGGCAAGCAACGGTGGGGTGTTAACTGGAAATGTATTTAATCCAAATGCCACTGGAATAGGAAGCTATACTTTAACGTATAATTATACGGATCCAGCAACGAACTGTGAGAATAGTGCAAGTTTTATTTTTACAGTATTACCATTACCACAGATTACAGTCAGTGATACTAGCTATTGCGACGCCGTAGGTTTAGTTGGGTTGCCATTTGCTAGTCCAACAGGAGGAACTTGGTCTGGTCCAGGCGTAGAAAATGGACAATTTAATCCGCAGGGCACTGGCGTCGGAGCAACAAACGAATTGATTTATACTTATACTGACAATAATATTTGCACAAATACGGCAATGGTTACCATTAATATTACCAATCCTGTAACGGTGGATGCTGGACCGGACGTTAGTCTTTGTAAAGATGTACTGGCTTACAACCTAAATGATTTTGCTACGCCGACAACGGGAATTTGGGATGACAATGGTCAACCAGGACTTACCGGAAGTATTTTTAATCCTAGTATTGTTCCTCCCGGAAACTATACTTTTACCTTACGCGTAGGAACAGGGAATTGTGAAGTAGCAGATGAACTAACGATTACCGTACTCGCTTTGCCAAGCATCAATATTGATAATAATGAAACGAGTGCTTGTATTTTGGAAACTAGTATTGTTTTGAATGCTTCTCCTGATACGGAAGGCTGGACGGTAAATAACGGAGGCGTTTTAACTGGCAATGTATTTAATCCCAGTGCATCTGGCGTTGGGCAATATACTTTAACTTACAGCTATACCGATCCAAATACGACTTGTACCAACAGTGCTAGTTTTACGTTTACCGTAAATCCATTGCCACAAATTGTCGTGAATGATACGACTTATTGTAATGCCCCAGGATTAGTGGACTTACCATTTGCCACACCCGTCGGAGGAATTTGGTCTGGGGACGGCATAGAAAATGGACAATTTAATCCACAAGGGGTAAATGTTGGTGCTACGAATACCTTGACTTATACTTATATAGATGGTAGTGGCTGTACGGATAGCGAAACGATTACGATTTCAATTATCGAATTAGCTGTGATTGAAGCGGGAGCAAATGATACGCTTTGTGTTGATCAAGGACTTTACACCATTCCGAATTTCTTACCCGCTACGGGAGGGACTTGGTCGGGACCAGGCATTATCAATGCGAGTGAAGGTGTTTTTGATCCCATCTTGGCTGGTGGAGATACGCATACGTTATACTATCGTTATGGTACGGGCAACTGCTTAGTGGAAGATTCAATTACGCTTACGGTGATTGCCATTTCCTTGAACGCGGGGGAAGAAGAAGATGTCTGTATTACGGCTGATCCATTTTCGTTGAATGGGAGTACGGGAGCTAATGGTACTTGGACAATTAATGGAGTGGAAGCGGATATCTTTGATCCAGCAGCCTTAGGTCTGGGCGAACATTTGGTCAGTTATATTTTGGTGGACGAAGGGTCGGGGTGTGTCTTTGAAGATAGTAAAACGATTACGGTTCAACCTTTGGCGAATTCAAGTTTTACCGCACCGGCAGTTGCTTGCGTTGGAGAAACTGTTAATTTTTTGAATACCTCTAATAATGCGTTTGATGCTTATTGGACTTTTGGTGATGGTGAAGACGACGAAGAAGTGAGTCCGAATCATATTTTTGAGGCAACGGGATTCTATACAGTAAGCTTGGTGACGGAAACTGAGTTTGGTTGTTTGGATACCTTTTTACAAAGCATTTTTATCGAAGCGCCACCACAGCCATCTTTTGACTTTACAATTTCCCGATCCTGCGAAGGAATAAGCGTTTACTTGAGCGATTCCATTATTGACGGAACGAGTTACAGCTTAGACTACGGCATCGGTAATACGGATAATGAATGGATAGATAGTATTTTTTATCCCGGAGGAGAAGATACATTGGTGTATACGATTAGCCTAACGGCGATTAATTTTTGTGGACCAACTACCTTTACGCATCCAACCGAAATTATTGTTCCACCCGCATTCAATGCCAATTTTGGGATTCTTCCGTTGGATAATAATGTTAATACTTACTGCTCGCCGGAGACGCTTGAATTTGCTAATATTAGTACGGGTGAGATTGATTCTTTTACGGTTGATTATGGCAATGGTAATTTTTCTACCAATGAATTTGTTGATCAATTTTACGAAAATGCTTCGGACACTTTAGTCAGTTATACCATTACGATGATTATTTACGGACCGCATTGTTCGCCGGATACTGCGACGCAAGAAATATCTTTATTTCCAGTTTTTTTTCAAACGGCTTTTAACGTCGCAGATACCGTGCTTTGTGAAAATGCGCCGCTAATTTTTACCAACTTTACGACACCTTATCCCGGTATTGAATATTACGAATTTGATATGGGAGATGGAACGGTAGTGGTACTAAACGAGGACGAACTGGATGATTTTGAATATGCTTACGAAAATAGTGGGCAATACACAGTACAACTGGTAGCCTCGGATGGTTGTAGCGAAAGCAGTTATAGTATCGACGTGACCGTTGTTGCGGCACCTGCTTTTGAGTTGAATTTGCAAGACTTTGGCTGTACGGGAGAAGAAATCATTTTTGCAGCGACGGAGGCAGATTCGATGACTGCTTTTATATTTGAAATCAATGGAGATACGGTTTCAGTATTACCAGGTTTTCGTTATGTTTTTGATGCGCCAGCAACTTATTACATCAAAGTTACCGCAGAAAATCCCTTGACGGAATGTGTTACTATTTTAATAGATAGTATCGAGATTAATGAAAATGTTGGTTTTCCTTTGCTAGAGCGCAAAAACTTAGCTTGCGATGTACTCGAATTAAGTTTTACCAACGCAGCGATCAGCTACGTGGATTGGGGCGACGGTGATTTTATCGACGCACCGGGGATGAATGTAAGTCACCTTTACGCGGAAGCCGGCGTTTACTTTGTAGAAATTGTACACGCGGATGCTTTTGGTTGTGAATACAAAGAAGCGCACACGATCGAAGTGATGGAAAATGATTTAGAGGTAGTAGCGTATGACCCCGTAACGATTAATTTGGGCGAAAC
>CALFBG010000166.1 GCA_937951685.1 uncultured Saprospiraceae bacterium
TTTTACCCGCATCAACGAACATAAAATATTCAACGAATAAATACTAAGACAAATTACTTTGCCATTAAATTGTGTTAGTATTTGATCAGTATCGAGGTACGAAAACCGCCCTAAGCCTTTGCTTAGGAAGGCTTTGAGTAATGAAAAGACTGTTCAAAAGATGATGCAAGTTAATAAGTGATTTAATTTGTATTAGTACTTAAGTAGGTTTACCTAATAAATTCACTAATTTATGACGAGTAAATTTTATTTCACGCTTCGTCAAAATCACCAATCTATTTGGTAAACCTACTTAAGTACTAATACAAATTAAATCACTTATTAACTTGCATCATCTTTCGACCAGTCTCTTCGTTACTCAAAGCCTTCCTAAGCAAAGGCTTAGGGCAGTTTTCGTGCCTCAATACTGATCAAAATCTAACACAATTTAATGGCAAAGTAATTTTGTCTTAGTACTTACAACCCTTCCGCAAAGGTAATTATTTTAACAGCTGTAAAAAAAGAACGATTGATTTTCTTGAATTTAGCCCTTTTTTAAAAACGCAATAGGTTTACGAATTGATCTTTTCTCCAAATCTTCTCAAAAAAATACGCCAAGTGGTTGCATTTAAGGATATTTGCCATTAACTTTGAATTTCAAAGTACTTTTTAAAATTTGATTATCGATGAAAAGTCAGCAACAACATTTAGAAGACCTCAGTGAAATTCGTTCACTCATGGAGCGTTCCTCGCGCTTTATCTCTTTGAGTGGATTATCCGGCGTATTTGCTGGAATTTTTGCTTTGATCGGTGCCACTTTGGTTTATCAATACTTGGAGATTAGCCCCTTCTCTGGTCAAAAGCCCTATTACGTTGCCCAACCCGGAGTGGAAAAATGGGGCTTAGACTATCTAACCTTCTTTTTGCTGACGGCGGGTGGCGTATTATTTTTAGCGATTAGTACTGGAATTTTGCTGACCGTTCGTAAGGCGCGGAAAAAAGGGCAGAAGATTTGGGACAAGCTTTCACAGCGCCTCGTAGGGAGTGCGCTAATTCCTTTAGTGACTGGTGGAATCTTTTGCCTGTATTTACTAAAGTACGGTCATTTTGGTTTTGTCGCGCCAGCTACGTTGATTTTTTATGGCTTGGCCTTAGTGAATGCGAGTAAATATACCTTACACGATATTTTTTATCTTGGCCTCACGGAAATTGGTTTGGGCTTACTAGCTTTACATTTTATTGGTTACGGCTTGGATTTTTGGGCCCTTGGTTTTGGGATCATGCATATTATTTATGGTAGCTGGATGTATTTTAAATACGAAAGAACCTAAAAGTATGCGGCTACCGTTTCATCAACGAGCGGTTCAATATTCTATTCCTAGCAGTTATTTAAGTTTCGCGGTACATGAAGAAAATAATTACAAACCTCAACAAAGCTTTTGATCATCGAATCAGATTGGGCATTATGTCGATTCTGTTGGTCAATGAGTGGGTGGAGTTTAAATTATTGAAAGAAATGCTGGAGTTGACGGATGGTAATTTGGCTAGCCACATTTCTGCACTGGAAAAAAACGAGTACCTCAGCATCAGAAAACAATTCGTGGGTAAAAAACCACAGACAAGTTATGCGGTCACACCGCTCGGACGCAAAGCCTTCAACGAGCATTTAGATGCTTTGGAAGCACTACTGAGAAATCGAGAATAAATTTTTTTTATCTTTTAACTTTGTAATTCAAAGTACTTTCAAATGGGTATTGTAATGTTCATCTCCGTTTTTTGTAGCATTCCGCTAATTATTATTCCTTTTGTCAAAGCGATCCGGAGAAATATCAACTTCTGGAAGCTAGACACAGCGATGCGTGCTCCCCTAGATCAAGTAGAGCCAGATATCTTGGATGTTCCACTTACGACTACAACCAGTTTGAAGCAACACATCCCGTACATTATCCACAGAGATTTTGCGGAGCTTTTATTTCTGGGTGTTGCTCCTATTTTCGGGATATTTTTAGTTAGTGCGTTTAAGAACGACATTCTACCTTTTGAAATTAAGCGACAGTTAACGCTAATTGTTTTTATCCTTATTCCCTACTTATCTTACTGGTTATCTCGTTACTACAAAGCAAAATGCTCTCCCTTGGTTAATATTTTTTTGAGCTACGGAATGCTGTTTGGCTTGTTATTGTATACCGCATTATTCCTACATTTTTTAGCGCCGATTGTTTTACTTGCAGGTGTCGTATTTTCGTTTTTAGCCTTTCCCCTTTTTGCACCATTGCCCGCGTTCCTTTACAGTTTGAGAGAAATTAGATTACAACAATTACATTTAGAAATGTACACTAAAGAAGTTAGTCCTTGGTGGTCTTTTTTGATTTTAAGTTGGCGAAACAGCATTCCCAATTTGATCTTTTTGTTGTTATTCATCGGCATAATTCTTCATGTGTTATTCTTTTTTGGACAACCTTTATACGCTATTCTATCCGCCTTTGTCAATAGCAAGGAATTCTTTTTCTCCTCCCCACAGCAGGTACTCTTTTTTAACAATTAATAAAGCCTATTCACTTATGAAAAAGCACACAATCAATCATTCTTACCGTGGAAAACTATTGACGCTAATGGTAGAAAAAATAAAACCTTGGTATCGAGTTTTGTTAAAAAAGACGCGCACCCCTTGGGTAATCAATCAAGCTCAATTGCAACAATTCCCAAAGCATTCTTTAGGGAAAGACCTTGCTTTATTTTTACAAAAAGAAAAGCTAGAACTCATGCCATTTTTTGAAGAGCACGACATTATGCACATTCTTTTAGGATACCGAAATACTGTTTTGGAAGAGGCACAAATGCAATTCTTTCTATTGGGGAATGGCAAGCGTACGGTCTTCACTTTGGGGGCTTGCTTCCTTTCTATTTTGTTACTTCCTGAATACACCAAACAATTTCTAAAAGACTATAACAAAGGAAAAACCGCTTTGAGTCTCGCCAAGTGGGATTTCAGATACTTGCTATGCGAGCCCACTCAATTATTGAAAAATTTATTGCACCGAACGCCTTGCCCACAGCGACCTTTCATTTTCTAAAAACCATTGTGCTTAAGCACACAAAGTATATAAAGCAAAACTAAAACAACCGAGTTGGACGCTCCCTTTTTACAATAGCAGACAACTAATTCCTTTTTCTAACATTTATCCCGTTGACAAAAAAGTAGTAGACATGATTCAAAAATTTGCAGCCTTATTTCGCGACCAAAAGCAATATCATTTATTCTTACTCATGACCTTATCAAGCCTTTTCAATGTAGCCTTAGTTGCCTATCGGTTGCATTATATCGACTATGATTTCGGTCATATGAATTCAGCGAAGACCGTTTATTGGTCAAGAGGTATTCCTACTTTTCTCTTTCTGATTTGGAATCTATTCTTAGCTTGGGTGCCTTATTGGATTGCACTTTCCCTAAATAGACTGAATCGACATACCCAATCTAAATTATTACTCGGCGGCTTAGTTTTTACGTGGTTACTCTTTTTTCCAAATGCCCCTTATATCCTTACCGACTTATTACATCTTCGCTGGAGAACGCCCATTCCGCACTGGTATGACCTCATGCTGATTGTTTCTTTTGCTTGGACCGGATTGATGTTGGGATATCTTTCTTTATTTGAGATACAATTATTTTTAAAACAAAAACTGAGTCCGCGTGCGAGTTGGTTATTGAGTATTTCGGCTCTATTGCTGGCAAGTTACGGTGTCTACTTGGGTCGCTATTTACGATGGAATTCTTGGGATATTATTTCTAACCCGCTAGGGCTTTTTCACGATTTATTTGAAACGCTAAGTAATCCGATGGCTTACGCCAGTACGCTTGGGATTGTACTTGTCTTCTTTATATTTATGCTTTTAGGCTATCTTACTTTGGCAACGCTGATTGGCACCAAGACGAACTAAGTATAGCATGATCAAATTATTTAAAAAATAGAATTATGTATTTTGACGTATTTACCTTGCTGGCTATTGCCTTTTGTATTTTGATTGGTATCCCCTTTACTATTTTATACATGGGTCGATTATTCAAACATCCCATTGCGAGCTGGCAAGCTTTTCTGTGTATGTTCTTTGCATTGCTTTGCAATCAGCTTATTTTACGCTTAGCCTGTTGGTATCCGTGGGTATTATTTCATTACCAAACAGAAACCTACAGCGGTCCGTGGGCACATCAATCGCGTTTCATTGATGTTCATGAAAAACAGTTTCTGGTCTTTGAAGGACTCGGCTTTCTTTGCTTTTTTCTTTTCCCTTATCTCTGGCGTTCTTTCTTCAAAAAGTATATGGCGAATACCATTCCTATTAAAACCTTAATCTTGCTCCTTCCCCTTTATTTTATCGCTACAACTTTTACTTATCCCAATTACCGCTCCGTCAAGACAACCAAATTCTTAATGACCAAAGATAATTTTTAACCTACTTCCAATGACTTCTGTGCCTCAACCTACCAACACCGCAAAAACTTACCGACGCTACGCGCATGAACTTCTCGACTTTGGCTTGAAGAATGCCCGCGCCAGTATTTTTGGTATTCTGTTATTGAGCATGATGCTCGTCACGGACGATTATCCTATCAGTTGGATTGCGCGGTACGACTTATTATTTCTGGGTGCGATATTGATCCAAGGGTTACTCATTTTTTTTCGTTTAGAAACTTGGAGAGAGACCATTGCGATTTTCTGTTTTCACGGTGTGGCAACCTTGATGGAAATTTATAAAACTTCCGAAGGAATTGGTTCTTGGACTTATCCGGAACCTTGCTTTTTTAAAGTTGCGAACGTACCGCTCTTTGCTGGATTCATGTATTCGGCGGTAGGAAGTTACCTCGTTTGTGCTTGGTCTATATTTAAACTAAAATTCAATCATTATCCCGCAGCGGGATTAACGCTCGTACTAGCCTCGTTGATCTATCTTAATTTTTTCACGCACCACTTTTTACCAGATATCCGACTTCCACTTTTCTTCGCTAGTTTGCTCCTCTTTAGAAAAACGACCGTCAGCTTCAGTGTTTTGAGTAGTACCTATCGCCTACCTTTTATACTTAGCATGGTTTTAATCGCTTTCTTCATCTGGATTGCGGAAAACATTAGCACTTATAGCAATATTTGGTTGTATCCGCATCAAAGTTATGCCTGGAAGCTTGTTCCTTTACCAAAAATTGGAGCTTGGTACTTACTGATGATTATTAGCTTTGTCCTAGTAAACGAGTTGCGGAAAATAGATTATACCACCGTTAAGCTGGGATTCAACTTTGGCTTTCGCAAAGCTACAAAACCACAAAACCCCAAGCCATAAGATAGCCTTTCGCTCCCCATTTTACGACAACTATCACGAATCAGAATAATATCTGAGCATTTTACGATTTATTTTAATATTTTGCTGATCTCAAATCAGTTTATGCAAATAGAAAATGCACTTTTACTCGAGGTAGAAGCTTACGTATCCAATTTTATCTCCGAGCAAGTTCCCAAGGAATATGCTTATCACGACGTACACCATACGGTCAACGTGGTGCAAGCCGTTCTTGAGATTGGTCAAGCCTATAACTTGACCGAAAAAGAATTAGAAATCTTACAACTTGCGGCGTGGTTTCACGATACTGGCTACGACAAAGGTTCTTTGGATCACGAAGACCGCGGCGCGATTTACGCCCGAGAATACCTCAGCAAGCACAATTATCCAGAAGAAGACTTGGTGAAAATTAGTGCCTGTATTCGGGCTACAAAGATTCCGCATCAGCCCAATAATTTATTGGAGCAAATTATTTGTGATGCGGACCTAAGTCACCTTGGCAAAAAAAATTACTGGAATCGCTGTGGTAAGGTAAGGCAAGAACTCACCCTCACCAAAGGCGTTACAATGGGCGAACAAGAGTGGGTAAGTTTTGAATTGAAATTTATCTCTGCCCACCAATACCATACCGACGTAGGATTAAATTTATACCAAAAAAGAAAAAAGAAACATATTCGACAATTGAAGAAGCGCTATGCGCAACTTGAACCGGATCAAGTATTCAGTGTATCAGAAATTTCACGCAAGGGAAAAATTGATAAGAGAAAAAAGAAGCCCGAACGACCTACGAATACCAAAAAACCTTCGGATCGCGACCTCAAACAATTATCGCTGGGACGAGGAGTAGAAACGATGTATCGGACGACTTACCGCACGCACGTCAATTTGAGTTCAATTGCGGACAACAAGGCCAACATTATGCTAAGTATTAACGCCATTGTCATTTCGATTTCGCTTTCCAGTTTGGTGCCACAGTTTGAGAGTCAGCCTAAGTTTGTCATTCCAACCGTTATCCTCTTAATCGTTTGTTTGTTATCCATTGTTTTTGCTACCTTATCTACCCGTCCAAAAATTACCGAAGGTGTTTTTACCCGTGAGGACATCAAAAACAAACGCTCTAATTTGTTATTTTTCGGTAATTTCTACAATATGCAATTGGAAGATTTTCACTGGGGAATGATGGAAATGATTAAAGATACCGACTTCCTTTATAGTTCGATGACCCGAGATTTGTATTACCTCGGTGTCGTTTTAGCAAAAAAATATGAGTACTTGCGCTATTGCTATTCCATTTTCATGTATGGCTTAATTCTTTCGGTCTTCGCTTTTGCCTTAGCTTTTATGCTTTAAGACTATCAGACTAAAACATTCGCGGAGGCACTTTACTCGTGCGTAGCACTAAATCACTTATTAAGTGAGTCTTCCTAGCTAAATAGCCGATAAGCTAAACGCTATTTTTATTTAGTTAAAATCTAAATAAAGCGGTTCCGCCAAAATAGTCCAAACATTCTTCTATTTTTGAAACTTGTTGAGTCTATTTTTGTTAAATACAGTGGAAATTGTTTAATTAAAACTCCAAAAATGTTTTCGAATGATTAAACAACTTCGCAATAAAAGACAAGAATGGGCAACAATTTCGCTCATTTTATCATGAAGTCACTTTTATTTTAAGGAAGTTGTTTTAAAATAGATCTTAATACCTACACCTGCCGGCAGGCAGGGCTAAAGCATTGCAATCCAGTACTTCAGCTTTTTCTCGTTACCGCTTGCGGATGGGATGCGAAAAGAGCTTCGTCCTGGCTTACAAGCCTTAACCTTCGGTTGCTAACATCATTTTAAAACAACTTCAAGATTTCAATTTTAAGAAACGCTAAAAACAATTTGGTATATGTTAACAAAAAAAATGGAAGCGGCCTTAAACAAACAAATTGAACTAGAAGCTTATGCCTCTTTTCTATATTTGTCTATGGCTTCTTGGTTAGATATTCAAGGTATGAACGGCAGTGCCCAATTCATGCACCGACAATCTGTAGAAGAACGGGATCACATGCTCCGTATTTTTCACTACATCAGTGACGTTGACGGACATCCGTTAACGCCTAGTGTGAAGCAAGTGCCCTTAAAATTCACCTCGCCACAAGAATTATTCGAAATGGTTTACGAGCACGAAAAAAAGGTTACCGCTTCGATCAATAAGATTGTAGACTTGAGTTACAAAGAAAATGACTACGCTACGCTCAACTTTTTGCAGTGGTACGTCGCAGAACAAATGGAAGAGGAAGCGCTGATGCGTACCATTTTAGATCGCATCAAGTTAATTGGTAACGGTCCTCAAAGCTTGTATTACATTGATAAAGAAATGGAGAAAATCAACCAAGCAGAAGCTAGTGCGGCGGCGGCAGAAGCCGATGCAGAGGCTTAATGTATATTTGAAAATATGCTTTGCCGAATCCTTGGAGCAAACGCCAAGCTTTCGCTAATTGGAAAGCGGATGAACTTACACTTCATCCGCTTTTGTATTGATCACGCTGCTTAATCCTAAGTTCAATTTTGTTCTTAGCCAAATCGAATTCCTTCTTCCCTCCAACATTCAGAAAAATTACTTTGAATCCGTTTTAAAGTAGGAATTTGATATTGGCAAGCAAACTAGTTATCTTGAGTTCAGCTACCGAACACCTTATTTGCACTAAGTACTCGTTGCTTTAGCATTTTGCGTACGAATTATCTGCTAACATGAAAAAAACACCAGCCGACGATCCCCGAGAAGAATTTAATGCCAATACGCGCACCGTTACGATCAAGTATTTTTACTTTGAATCAGAAGCGCGACTTTACGCGGCCAGACTTAGCGATGCGGGAATTAAATGCTTTGTTTCAAATGCGAATACGGGAACGGTAATTCCCGTAGGAGAAGGAAGCATTGGTCTACACGTTAGAAATGAAGATCTAAAATTGGCTCGTCAAATTGTAACTCAACTCGATGTAAAAGCACAAACGACCATCACTAATGAGAATTTTAGAGACGCAGATAAAGACGATATTGCTTACGAGCGCAAGTTATATGAGCAAGGTAAAGGAGGGATTAATTATATCGTACTATTCCTTTTATCGATTATTGCAGCCTTGTTGCTCTTCTACTATTTGAATGCACAGGCTTCTTAACCAAGCGCTCACCATAAAAAATGTCCACGTCGGAAGTACAACATAAAAATTGAAATTCCGAGTGGACTTGCCCTATAGAAAATAACAACAAAACAGAAAAAACTTAAATATCTTTGTCTCTTCTTAAAAAAAAAGAGTTCGCTTTTTTATGCCTACATAAAGGTTGATTCCTTCTTTACACAAATTTTCAATAGTAAGTAAAATCTAAATCTATGCTTCTTTTACTAGTTTGTGCCATGCATAATTAGCAATTAATCTTCAATTTCTTAGACAAGAATCTTTCTAAAGTTAATCTTCAAAGTCGTATTGCTCTACAAAAATCATACAAATTAGTACTTGAGATATATTTTTTTTACTGTTCTTAAGCGCTAAAGCTTCCACAAAACCACCTATAAATCAGTTAGTTAGTTTTTGTTTTTTGTTTTTATACAAGTTTTACTTAAATTCATAGAAGGAAAGCTGATGAGGTGTTTTCTTGAGACAATAATCATAAGTCGAAAAGTGAATCCTTTAAGAAACAATCTACCTGTTGAAAACAATTCCTATAAATTATAAATGGCAAGTAGATCATTCTTAAATTAGCTCTTGCTTAATAAGCAGCCCAACAATAAAATACAAGAACTTCGTTTTTTACCCAAAAAATAAGTTATTGGTATAACTTAGAGATAAGGCTTTCGCTAGATTTTTTTTAAATGTGTTTCTGCATTTAAGATTAGCCTTTTATATTTCCATAAATTATGAGCGCCACAAATTAGTTCGTAATCATCATTTCTCTTGAAGAAATAAACTGCTTGCGAGAATAATCTTATAAGGTGCAAAAAGATATTTGCGTTCAATTTAAAATATGGCTGTCTGCTAGACAGGCTAATTACCGTGGAATTTGAAAGGAGCAATAACTCAAAGTGAAACATAAAGACAATTTGTTCAACTACCAATATTATTTGATAGCGGTTGAAAATCATCCTCTACTAAACGCAGATTTTAGAACGGGACAAAACAAGTTAAAGGCATAGTACTCGATCGCATCAGATGGTTAAAACTCCGTACAATTACAACAACAATTCGCAAGGAGCCTGTGCTCAATTTATTGATGTGATCAACAAACGAAACAAACGAGATAATGGAAGATTTAAGCTTAATACAATACAATAACCACTACCGTACTTATCGTAAAAATTATTTTTTTTTCTGATCGATAGATTTACTTTCTCTAATGGTATTCAAAACATCAAGCTTTACTGTTTTGAATCGAACACAAAGATTGATTAGGGCAACCCAAATCTATCATCCGAAAACAAATATAATCTCATGAAAATACCTACGGACAATATCTTCAAATTAATTCATTCCATGTCAGCTGCCGAAAAGCGGTATTTCAAAAGACATTATGCTTCTGAAAAAAGCTTGAACACAGAATTATTTGACTTTATTAATAATCTCAAAACTTACGATGAAGATGCCGTTAAACAGCACTTCGTAAAATCTAAAGTAGCCAAAAATCTTAAAGTATATAAAGTACAACTGACCGATTTAATTCTCAAAAGTCTCACTTCTTACCACAACAAAAAAAGTGTTCGCAGTAAAATTCGGATGGGTTTAGAAGAGATGGAAATTTTAATGGACAAGCAGCTTTACGGTCTTGCGCAAAAGAAATTAAAAAAGACCAAGGAGCTGTGCGAACGATACGAGGAGTTCAGTCTAATCATTCCGATTTTACTCGCAGAAACCTTTCTTAGTTTTTTCTACAGTACCAACGAAGATCCTGCTTCCCATCCGCTTACCGGAGAGTTCGAAAAATACATTGCCATTTTATCGAATACATTCCGATTACGGAAAATCAATTTTTCGCTAACGTATAAAATGAATAACGAGCTAACGCACGATACTAATTTGCTCGAGATTTCCGATTTTAAACAGGAATTAAATGATATTTTAGTCCAAAGTCAAGAAAAGTCTTTTTCATTCAATGAGCTATATTACCTCAATAGTTCTTTAGCTAAAATGCATAGCATTAGTAATGATGATATTGAAAAAGAATATGCGTACAAATTAAAAACGATTGAACTCTTTGAACAATTTCCACAAGTTTCGGATAGCCACGCCCGCTTGCGCTTTGCAGCCTTGCATAGTTATTTGGAATGTTGCTTGCGCTACAAAAAATTTGAAGAACTAGAAGAAGGGATCAAAAAAATAAAAGATCTCTCCGAAAATAATCCGCTACTCGATCGTAATTTATTATTCGTCTATTACTTAGAAACAAAGTACTATTCTACGCTAGGAAAATTCGAAAACCTAATTGATCAGCAAGAAGAGATTGTGCTTAAGCACATCAAAAAGTATTATCAAGAAGACGAACAACTCACTGCGCTAATTTTCATTTATTACGTTTCTACTTATTTGGCTCTTAATAAAGCGCAGAAGGTACAATTCTACTTGCGTCGACTACACGCGATTTCTAAAAACTTTGACGCCAGCTATTGGCAATTTTTTGATATTTTAGAATTAATCAGTCACTACGAAACTAAAGATTACGTATTGATTCAACACGCGATTTCTTCCATCAAACGGAAGATCAAAAAATCTAAAAAGATCTCTCCATTTTTTAAAATCATGCTTAATTTTTTCCACGACTTAATTAAATCTAATCAAGAAAATAAAGCAGCACTTGCACAAAACATTAAGACGACCACCGAGCAACACGTTGGAGACGGCGTTTGTAATATGCTCAACGCGTCTCTCTTATCGGACTGGCTCAACGCTATCATTGCCGATCATTCTTACGCCGAAGAAATAACGCGCAAGCAAAACTTACTTTAAAGCTAAGCCTAAGAAAGTCTTACAGTTTTTAACAGAAATACTACAAATACCAAATATTATTTGTTATCTTAGTTGGTATTCGAATAAAAAAAGAGGTGTCATTTGCTGTTAATACCCGTTTTGTTTCGTATGAATACTAAACCACGCCAATTAAATACTATGAGAAAAATTAAAGAAACTAAACCCAAACGTGTAATTTCACTTCTACCAACGAGCACTAAAAACGATATTAAAATAGAAGTCACCGCTTGCTAAACGCAATCTTAAATCCTGTTTACCGCGTAGTTGCAAACATACGCGACCTACATAGGCAAAAAAATATAGCTTGCCACGGGCAAGCTATATTTTCAATCTATAGTAATGTTAAATACCCTATGTATCTGCTGACCTAATCTTCACGCAACCAACTTTTATAATAATCTTCGTGCTCAATTTCCGCTGCGATTTTCGTCATCAATAAGGGCTTAAAAGTATCAACCATCACCGCTAATTCGTGTGTCTCCTTCGCACCAATACTTTTCTCAACCGTATCCGGATGAGGACCGTGAGGAATACCTCCTGGATGCAGCGTAATCATCCCCTTTTCTACGTGCTTTCGACTCATAAAATCACCATCTACATAATACAAAACTTCGTCACTATCAATATTACTATGATTGTATGGTGCAGGTATCGCTAAAGGATGATAATCAAATAGTCGGGGCACAAAAGAACAAATCACAAAACCCCGCGCCGCAAAAGTCTGGTGTACCGGAGGTGGCTGATGTACTCTCCCCGTAATCGGTTCGAAATCGTGAATAGAAAACGCATAAGGATAAACAAAACCATCCCAGCCTACTACATCAAACGGATGACTCAAATATTGATAAGGGTAAATATTATCTTGCTTCTTAATCAATAAAGAGAAGTTTCCTTCCTCATCGTGACTTTCAAGAACGTCAGGTTTACGAATGTCGCGTTCACAAAAAGGAGCGTGCTCCATCAACTGACCAAATTTATTCCGGTAACGATTAGGGGTAATAATCGGGCTACTCGATTCTACAATAAACAAGCGATTGCTTTCCGTCTCAAAAGTAATTTGATAAATCGTTCCACGTGGTACAACTAAATAATCTCCGTAACCGAAGTATAAATTACCATACATCGTTTTCAGAACGCCTTTCCCCTCGTGTACAAAAATAACTTCGTCCGCATCAGCATTTTTGAAAAAATAATCAGTCATGCTTTTTCGCGGTGCCGCTAAAATAATTTTACAGTCATCATTCACCAAAACGGGTTGCCGGCTTTTCAAATAGTCATCCTCCGGCTTTACTTTGAAGCCTAACAAATTTCGATGCTTCAATTGCTTGTCGTGAATAGTTTCTGGCGCTACGGAGTAAGGTTCTCCAACTTGTGTAATTTGCGTCGGAGGATGGGCGTGATAAAGCAAAGAATACAAATCACTAAACCCTTCCGTTGAGAACAATTGCTCATGATATAAACTACCATCCGCTTTGCGGAATTGCGTATGGCGTTTTGGTGGAATTTTACCCAAAGAATAATAATGCATAAGTTATTTTTTTATCTGGAAATACATTGATATGCGACAGCCTAAGTAAAGCTAACTTAGTACACGCTGTACTTAGTCTGCGCTCGATTTAGTCCGTCTTAATATTATTGAAAATAGTATTCATAATCTCGGTCAAGCGTTTCAAATCTTCTTCCGCTAATCCTTTCCAACACTGTGCCCTGAATTGTCTCAGCACAGGTTTTACTGCCTTAATTTTAGCCGCTCCCGCAGTCGTTAAGCAAATTTTAAATTTCCGTCGATCAACGGGATCGTTCCCTCTCCTAAGCAAATTTTTACCACAGAGTAAATCTATAATTCGCGTCAACGTCGGCGCATCTTTGTAACAGCGTTGCCCAAGTTCGAACTGACTCAAACCATCTTCTTTATCCAAGGCCTGCAAAATAACCCATTGATCAACCGTAATACCTAAATCATGCTGCTTCAGCATTTGTTGATAAAACTGTTTCATGCGCTTAGCCGTCCGGTCTACAATAAACCCAGAAGTCGCTAAACTCAAATCCGTTGCTTTCTTTATTTTATTACTCATTAATAGTTGTTGTACTAATTATTCGTAAGATAAGCATTAATTTAAAAAATAACAAGCCTATTTAAAAGCTAAGTACCAAGGCACAATTTAATGGCCATTAGATTGTGTGTAAAATCCAAGCGCGAAAACCACACTTAGCCTTTGCTCAGTAAGAAGTTGAGCAACGATGAGGCGTTGCAAAATAGGATCCAAGTCAATCAGTGATTTTAGTTGTCTTGGTACTTAGCATTTTGGAGAAATGAATTGGAGTTGCGTATCTATTGTAAGATTTGCTTAATCTTATCTGCCTGTAAGGCCACGATTTTTTGTCCGGTAAGCACAAGAAGTTCTTGCTCTCTTTTGGTAATCGTATATTTGGTACCGACGTTCATCACGAGGGCATAAAGGATTTGTAAATCTAGCGGGGTCAAACTATCCATATCTTTTTTCATCAAATCGATTAGCCGCTGGCTCTCTTCTTTGATTAGAATGACTTCGGGAGGTATCGCTTCGTTGTTCTCCAACAATACATTAAATGCAAATATCACTGCCTCGTAGCCGAAAAGATTCTTTAAATTCCGAATTTCTGCTAAAGCAGTCATTCGACGAGCATCTAGTCCAGAGGAAGCTAAACGTCGATAGACTTTAACGGAAGAGATTGATTTATGCTTTTTAGAAAAAGTAGGGAGCATTCCTCCATTGTCTGCATCAATGACAAAGAGTATTTTCCGTTTGGCCAGTTTATCCTTTTTCAGCACATCCAATGCTGTGTAGTAACCAAAATTATCGGTCATCGCTCCATCAATTACGTGCAGGTGACCGCGTTTTTCATTAAAATTACTAGACAAAGTGGTATTAGAAATTAATACTGGAAAACTTCCACTAGCCTTGATGCCTACGGACAAAGGTACTTGGTAAGGATCGTATTCCGCTCCTCTAATTCTCTTCATCCGATGTTTATAGCCCGTTATTTTATAACTTTTTAGAATATCTGGTGAAAATGGAAAAATGACCATTTTATCAAAAACGGAACCATTCGCAAACATCATTGGATACTTAACTTTTTGCTCGGTGCTATCCTTATGTACGAATAAATCTCCGAGAACGATACTTTTCAACCCCGTTAAATGATGCTTTTCTACTTTCTCACGCTTTTCTTCTTTTAAGCGCTTCGCGCGCAATTGATATCCTAAAACGTGATCGTCTACGGCTCGTTCTAAGGCATCACCATCGTCCGCATGAGAAAACCAAAGTTTAGGATTAAAGTTTGCACGCAACAATCGCTTTGTATAGGAATGACTCAAACAATCTTCGATACATTCCTCAAAATAAGATTGCAAAGCAAAAGTTTTACTTTCTCCCCGGAGGTCGTGCTCATAGAGTGCTCCAATATAAGCACCTCCTGCAAAGCCGCCACCCGAAACGGTAGAAATATAATCTACTTCTCGCAAGGCATTTGTTGACGCCAATTCCAATTTCTCTAAACCCAACATTACTCCCATCGCGAAATTAGCCGAGCGAGAGCCACCACCCGAAATCGACATCGCAACGCCAAGTTCTGGGTCTTGCCCTGCGCGTAATTGAACCGATTTATATTCTTCCAATTGAACCGTCGGCACCGCAGCGCCATCGTACAAAAATTGAGAACGATCAACTACTAACTTGTTACTCGAACAAGCAGTCAGTAAAAAGGATAGGATAATAAAAAAACTAGCAGTCTGTTTCATCTTGGCTTTAAAGTTTCAATTGATTGAGCTTAATTAGAAGCTTGAGTGTAAAACTAAACTAGTGATTTTTCTGCTACCCTAGAATATTTTGAGGATAAAAATATTGAAAAACAGCGATTCCAAAGGATTCTTAGTCCAGAAGCATTGAAAATCTTACCATTAAGGAAGGAGTAGAACGAGTTGCAATAATGAGTTATAAGTAATTTTTTAAGAAAAAAATACTTATCAAAAGCCCGCAGAAGATTGCGACAACTTTTTTAAAGCCGCCGTTTGCTAGTTGGAGCACAAAACAAACGGTAGCTTGCTAATTTCAGGATGACGACGGCTCCGATCGGTGCGCCATCCGCTGGATCGCATCAATAATATTGTCTAATGCCCGAGGATAATCTACGTACTTAATATTATGTTGATCTCTTCCCCAAATACTAATCGTCACGACTTTTTTCTTATTGCCGTACGCGACAGCCAATCGAAGTGGAATCGGTGTCGGTTTATTATGTTTTCGCTTTTGACAAACACTATTCGAACAGTCGTATAATCGTTCAAACTCAAAAAACTTTTGGGTAATGATAAATTCCGCAAATTGCTCCAATTCTTCTCTTGGAATATCTTTTCTCGTTACTTGCAAGCCACTATTTACACTTTTGAATTCTTTGATCAACCGACCGTCACTCTTAATGTGAATATAGTCTCTCAAGACCGGATCTACACCGCCGTAATAACCACCACCAATCAATTCAATGCTGATATAAACAAGTTTTGACTTTTTCTTTTTCTTCTTTTTACGCTTTTTCTTACGCTTTTTACCAAATGCCCACCAGCGTTTTTTATTAGGGTTTACCGCCTCTACGTTGATATCTGGCAACTCATTCGCCGGCTTAACGAAAGGAGCGTCTTTGGATTCTACTCTTACGAAATGATACTGATAAGTTCCCTTACTATTGCGTTGCGTAAATTCTAAGACCAACGTTTTTTTATTCGTTACCGCAATTTCAAACTTCTTAATATGTTTAAAACTGTAGAAAAGTTCGCTGCCATTCAGGCTCCAAGTCCCTTTACTTAGCTTTCCATTCAAATATTGCTGATAAGTATAATCATAACGAAAATGAAGGAAGTATTCGTAGAAGTCCTCTGCTTGGTGAATAATAGTATTGGATTCTAGGTGAATTGCATAGGTGTATCGCCACTTAGTTTCAATAATTTTGCGTTCGTCCACTGCGGGATAGTTAGTACCCCAACCTAACGAGTCTTGCTGCGCCAATAATTGACCGCCAGCAATAACCAGTAGCACGAAACTTAAAACTAAATGATATTTTTTCATTCTAATGCATTGAAATCTAAGCGTGGATTTGAATTTTATTCGCTCGTTGAATCAGGCTTACCGCTTCCGCTAAGCGTTTAAAATGCTAAACCGCCCAACTTACCGAACCGAAGAAAAACAATTTGTAAGACATCCCAAGATATTCTTGTGGGTAGTTTAAACGCTACTTTGACCGCTCATCTTGTATAAAAAGAAATAATTTACACTGTAGTATACAACACTTTGGTGCTTGATCTTTTTGTATTGATCCCTTGATGGACTTAAGTTGCTTAAAAACGGTAGCCAAAAGTTAGCATAAACCGACCGTTACTTAAATCATTACTTACTCGTTGTTCCGCAGCTGTATCTGCTAAGCGATAAGGAATATAACCTTCCTCAGATTGTGTCCCTCGGTAAGCAAAATCAATATAATACTGTCTTTCCCTCAAACCTAAGCCTAAACTATAACTAGTATTTATAATATCATCATCTGCATAAGGTGTGCCATTTATCCCAAATCCGGCTCGAAATCTAAAAATTTCGTACGCATACTCGCCTCCTAGGCGGATATTTAAAGTAGATTTAAAATCTTCTTCAATTTCTCCATTCACTTCTCGCTCGTATTCTCGGTCGTTATCAAAATTAATACTCGCAGAACGGTAATCTATCCATTCTACCTCCGCCGTCAAAAATCCGTATTTTTGAATAATTACCCCAAGACTACCTATCGCTCTCCAAGGCGTTCGAATACTGTATTCAGAAATTCCTTCAATAGAGCGTGCCGTACGTGGACCATCATTCGTACCAAAAGTATAATCGTACGTTAAGGTATTATTGTATTTATCCGTTAGACTCACTGCCGTTGGAGTATGCACTGCTGCCCCTATCCGAAACATTTGATTGATTCGATAGATCAATCCTAGTTTCAAATTCACTCCCACACCATTTGTTCTAATCGACTCTGTAAACCGTAAACTATTGAAAATATCATTTCCTTCTTCTACATCTTCTTCCGTATATTCTTTTTCTACCGAATAAGCGAAAAAAGGAACCCCAATCGTCGCACCAATCATCAATTTGTTATCATAATTTCCCGCTAAGGAAAAAACCAGCTCGTTAATCGAACCTGTTGATCGGACATTTTGTGTTCTTTTCAAGGGTAAATCTGGTGTTGCAGCAATATCATCGACATACTCCCCTGATACATTAGGAATGAAGATCGCCTCAATCGAATCTGCCAAACCAGCTTCAAATTCGTCTAAGCCAAAAGTATTGGCAAGTTCCACAAATCGAGTAGTGATTGATCCTTTAGATTTGCCTTCGAAGTAAAAATTATTATTGAAGTTAGCACGCCGATTCAAGCCAATTCCAATGTTAGACGTTTGCCACTTGAGGTTTTTGGGCTTTGCAGTCAGAATGATTCCAATATTATTAAGATTGAAATTGGTTTTGTTTTCTTCGATGGACTCATTCCCTGCTCCTTCTAAGGTAGAAACGGTCGTCGCGTTAAAAAGTGTAGGCGTTAATACAAATTCCGATCTACGATAAACCGCTAGTCCCGCAGGATTCGTACTAAGTGTAGCAAAGTCTCCTCCTAGGGCGCCGATGGCACCACCTACGCCTACGGTACGAGCAGTACCACCAACCTCAAGGTAAGAAAAACGTAAAACGTCCGCCGAAGTTTGTGCTTGCAAAATGTTTAAGCAAAAAAAGGCGAGTAATAATCCATATATATTTTTCATCATTTTATTTTTGTGTTTAGGAAGAAGTGCTAGAAAATAGTCTTTCCTTTCAACTTCAGTTATATTTCATCATTGAGTACGACCTTGGCGATCATCGAAGATTTTAGCGCATTTTAGCAAAGGATAAAACTAGATTTATCAATGAATCTATTCATAAAAATGCTACCGTCCGCTAAAGTTATTAACGCTATCCTGCCATTTAGCATTATTATAAGCCGACCCTACTGAGCAAAGTTTGCCCCTTCGAGTGAAGTGCGAAATTAAGGCACAAAGCTCGAGTTATAAAATATTCCTAATAAATTTAGTGAAATGTTTGATTTGTAGTAATACGCACGAAGTTATAATTTGTTTAACCTACTTCGGCACTTTACTTTAGTAGGTATAAAAAAGTGGCTGGACTTTCTACAATCCACCCACTTCTTTACCCGCTCGATATACGATACTGCTGATCGGTACTATTTGAATTTATAAGATGGAATTTCCATCCTGAACCTCAAATAGCAGTTAGACGATTAGTTACCTCTTCCTCCACCTCTACTAGATGATCTTGACGACTTACTCTTGGTAGAAGAACGACGGCTGCTACTTCTAGTAGAACTGCCGGAAGAACGGTTATTGCCACGACTACTTCTCGTTGAACTTCCAGAAGAACGGTTATTGCTGCGGCTGCTTCTCGTTGAACTCCCAGAGGAACGGTTATTGCTGCGGCTGCTTCTGGTAGAACTTCCAGAAGAACGGTTCGTATTTTTTCTTGGATTACTATAATCTCTTGATCCTCGAGTAGTAGAACGATCTCTTTTCGTTTTTGTTTTACTACGATCAACGCCAGATCGTGTACTTCCAGTACTGCTGCCTCTTGTTCTCGAAGACCTGTCTTTATCGCGAGCAACATTTCCGCGCGTGTTTTTTCCTGAATCAACTTGATTCGTCGTTGAGTTTCTTCCCGTACGAGTTACACCGTCCGATTGTCTATTACCACCACGAGTTACATTTTTAGCCCCGTTATTCGCCGTTTTATTTTGATTTCGAATGGTGCCCGCAGAAGTATTACCAGCGCCGCCTCTTCTTGGACCATAATACGTTGGTCTAGCATTTCTATTGGCATTAGTATAAAATACAGGGCTGTTATAGTTAGGAGGACAAGCATTATTCCAGCCATTACCCCAACCATTGTTCCAGCCGTTACCCCAGCCATTGTTGAAACCGTTATTCCAGCCGTTGTTCCAGCCATTGTTCCAACCGTTACCCCAACCATTATTCCATGGATTAGCATATACTGGCACAAAAGCTACTGGCTGACCAAATCCGAAGCCAAAACCACCTCCACCAAATCGGTTGAAACGATTAAAACGGTTCCATCTGCGAAATCTTCGCGCATTACCAAAATTGTTTCCAATATTGATGTAGATATTCGTTCCTCCTGACAAGAAAGGGTTTGGATTGTAAAAATAAGGATCTATGTAGCAAGGGTCGTAAAAACCGAAGCCTTGGTAAGGTCGGTGAAACCGTCGAATTCTAGAACTATAGAAATAATCATAATCCTCGTCTTCGTACTCATCTGCATCGTCGACGTATCTATCTTCGTATTCCTCTTCGTCATAAGAAGTTGAAGTTGTGGTATAGTTGTCGTCCGTGTCTGGATTATAGTACAAATCATCGTACTGCGCTTGTGCACTGATGGTGAAACCAAGTAGGCAAATTAGCGCCAGAAAACTCGAAATTCTAATATTTTTCATAAAGTTGAAATTTTAAATGTAATTATGTGACTCTCTTACAAGTTACAAGTGTAATTTATTACTTTTATGGCTCACTTTCTGTTAATAATGTATTAAAGTTGAATCATTCGCCTCTAAAAAGTGTTAAAACTTTGCATTGTGTACAACTTTAAGACGCTAAAGGAGACACTGCGTCACCGATATTCTATACTAGCAATCTTTTTTGCAAGTTAATTTGCAAGCGAACTAGTATATATAGTTACAACAATTGATCCCCCATAGTGGTTCAATTGCATTTAATTCAGTATTGAAGTTTTATAGACAATAATCTGATTAAGAAGTTGTTTAATAATTCGAAAAGCAGTTGAGAAGCAGAGATTTTTGTTCAAACCTGCCTCTGCCGGCAGGCAGGTTGAAGCTCTTTTTTGAGTTCGTAGCATCGCTATGGAGGATAAAAAAGCTGAAAAGTTGGACAAAAAGATCAATTCGTAAACATTTTTAGAGTTTTTAAACAACTTCTAAGTCTTAAATACTTCCTTTAAAATTATTTTACAATCCATGTCAAAAGAGATTACAAACAGAGCTGACGATTACTCTCAATGGTATACCGATATTGTCAAAAAAGCGGGATTAGCCGATCATTCTGCGGTCAGAGGTTGTATGGTGATCAAGCCCAATGGTTATGCCGTTTGGGAGAATATCCAAAAGCAACTCGACCAAATGTTTAAAGATACTGGGCACGTCAACGCCTATTTTCCTTTATTTGTGCCCAAAAGTTTATTTGAAGCAGAGGAGAAAAATGCCGAAGGTTTTGCCAAAGAATGCGCCGTCGTAACCCACTATCGACTCAAAACAGATCCGGAGGATAAATCCAAACTTGTGGTCGACCCAAATGCTAAATTAGAAGAAGAACTAATTGTTCGTCCGACCTCAGAAGCTATTATTTGGAATACTTACCGAGACTGGATTAACTCTTATCGAGATTTGCCGTTATTGATCAATCAATGGGCGAACGTTGTGCGTTGGGAAATGAGAACTCGATTGTTTTTACGAACGGCAGAATTTCTGTGGCAAGAAGGCCATACTGCGCACGCAACCAAACAAGAAGCCATTGAAGAAGCCAAGCGGATGCAAGACGTTTATGCAACTTTTGCGGAAGAATATATGGCGATGCCCGTTATTCGTGGGTACAAGTCGGAAAGCGAGCGTTTTGCGGGAGCAGAGGACACCTATACCATCGAGGCATTGATGCAAGACGGCAAGGCTTTACAGGCCGGTACGTCACACTTTTTGGGTCAAAATTTTGCAAAAGCTTTCAATGTTAAGTTTTCAAACCAAAACAACAAAGAAGAATATGTATGGGCAACTTCTTGGGGCGTTTCCACTCGCTTAATTGGTGGATTAATCATGACACATTCTGATGATCAAGGTTTAGTATTGCCTCCGAAATTGGCTCCTTTACAAGTGGTAATCGTTCCGATTCCAAAACCTAATGAAGAAATTGATGCGGTTGCGGAGAAAATTATGACGACGCTTAAGATGAAAGGAATTTCGGTGAAATACGATCAAGATAGCAAAAAGCGACCTGGTTTCAAGTTTGCGGAATACGAAATGCGCGGTATTCCCGTGAGAATTGGAATTGGCAAACGAGATTTGGAAAAAGGTGTAGTCGAAGTTGCGAGAAGAGACACGCAAGAAAAGACGAGCCAGCCAGTAACAGGTGTCGAAGACTACGTAGCACAGCTTTTAGAAGATATTCAAACGAACCTTTTCGAACGAGCACTAAAATTTAGAGCCGATCATACTAGTCAAGTTGATACTTTTGAGGAATTCAAAGCAGTTTTAGAAAGTAAAGGCGGATTTATTTTGGCACACTGGGATGAAACGGCAGAGACGGAAAATAAAATCAAAGAATTGACAAAAGCAACGATTCGTTGTATTCCTTTGGATGCAAAAGAAGAAGTTGGAAAATGTATTTTAACGGGTAATCCATCTCCGCGCAGAGTACTTTTTGCGAAAGCTTACTAAGAAGTTGTTTAAAAACTTCAAGGATTTTTGCAGGTTTATTCGTATTTTTGTGCGCTAAATGCGTTTTAAGAATTCAATTATTGGTAACGAGCTAATTTTTCCAGCTCATATCTTATTGAAGTTGTTTTAAAATAGATTTTAATATTTACAGGCAAAGCATTGTAATCCAGTACTTCAGCTTTTTTTCGTCACCGCAGCTATGGCTGCATAAATTCTGAACAGAATTTACCGCTTGCGGATGGGATGCAAAAGAGCTTCGTCCTGAATCACAAGCCTTTA
>CALFBG010000167.1 GCA_937951685.1 uncultured Saprospiraceae bacterium
TCTAGATCTGCTGCCTTGAAAAGATGGCAAAGTACCACAGAATCTACGCCACCACTAACGGCAAGGAGTGTTTTTCCTCCGGTCGGAATTAATTGTTCTCGTTGTAGAAATGCTTGGAATTGCTGAAGCATGATTTTAGAATTAGAGAGGATCAATAGCGCGTACAAAATTACTAAAACTTTGGAAGAGCAAGCCGGTTATGCACTTAAAAAAACCTGTGCTAAGATAAATCTAGGATTTACCTGATTTGAAGATTCCTTAAGTCCATTTTAAATTATTAGTTTTTTTACCGTGGCCGTTTCGGTAAGACTTAGTCTTTATATAGAGACGAGAAGTTAACGACGTAAGCTAGTTGGCTAGGAAGTTATTATTGAGTCCTTCCGTTTTAAAACTTGAAATAACTTCGGCACTAGACAAAATTACACTTTACCAGCGTAATGGTAATTGATTTAAGAATGGAAATAAACAAGACGAAAACAGTAGCAACCGCGCGTACAGATGTAGAAATCATTCATCAAATTGTTCACCACGGAGAACGAGAATTGTTGGAGGTGCTTTATGATCGCTACGCGGATAAAATTTTTCACAAATGCTTGAGTTTGACGAAACGGCCAGAAGTGGCCAAAGATTTGGCGCATGATATTATGATTAAGATTTTTATGCAGTTGGCTAAATTTAAAGCGAAGTCGAGCTTTTCCGTCTGGGTGCATTCTATTACTTACAACCATTGTATGGATCATTTTCGAATTCGTAAACGCTTGAAGTTTGTGAATTTTGAAGCCAAACAACACGAAGATTTGGCGGCGAATGAAGTGGAAAAGGAAATAAAAGTCTTAGAAGAATTACAACTTAATCAATTGGAAGTATTATTTGAAAAATTAAAACCAGAAAATAAATTGATGCTCTTGATGCGCTATCAGGATGGGTTATCAATCAAACAAATTGCAGCGGCTTTAGAAATTAATGCGAGTGCGGTAAAAATGCGACTAAAAAGGAGTAGAGATAAATTAGCGAAACTAATAAATGAGTTGAGCCATGAACCCAAATAAAACTAACGAAAATAATAAGATGAATACGAATTTGGCTACTCAGTTTAAGCAATTCGTACCCCAAGCAGAAGTTCCTCAAGATCTGAAGAAGGAAGTATTTGATTCCTTGAGTACGATTAACTTGATAGCGGATGTTTTTGATCTTTTTACGGCAAAATTCACGTCTGCTGAAACGCAGTTTTTTGAATTATTGAGTGATAATTTGGCAGAGGATGATCTTGGGGAGGCTAGAGATAGTGATGAGGAAATGGAAATGGGAGAAACAGCACCCTAAAATAAATATTTAGGCGTGGAACCTTTTTTTGTAAAACTCGCGTGGCCCTTTTTGTTGGACTTAGTCTTTATGATAACCGTTGGTTCAACTTGGTGCAGCACGAAAGCTGTCTGGCGCGCGACCTAATATTTTGAAAAACTTAGCTTACGATTACAAACTACACCAAAACAAATAATAATGAATGAATTGACCAACTGGACAGATATTCTCTTTCACTCTACTCAGACGATGGCGTCACAATTAATAAATGTGTTGCCAAAATTGTTAACCGCGATTGTCGTTTTTTTACTGGGTTGGCTAGTGGCTAGATTAATTTCGTCTTTGATCAAAAGTATTTTGGGGGCGATAAAATTTGATGAATTTGCAACGAAATTACACGCAGATGATCTTTTAGCGAAAGCGAATGTGAATAGCAAGCCGAGCGAGTTAGTTTGTAAATTCTTTTATTGGATGTTGATGCTATTTGTCATCGTGATGGTATCCGATACCTTAGGCTGGCATAGTGTATCCAGCGAAATTTCCAAACTGCTAGGCTTCTTGCCAAAAATCTTAATCGCACTGGTATTCTTTATTGTCGGAACTTTCATTGCACGAGTGGTCAGGGATTTTATCAATGGAGCAACGGCTTCTTTGGGAATTAGTTCGGGGCGAATTATTGGGAATATTATATTTTATTTTCTATTGATCATCGTGACCATCACTTCACTTGATCAAGCAGGAATAGATACAAGCATTATTACTTCTAATGTATTATTGATTTTTGGCTCCGTTATGTTGGCGGCTTCGATCTCTTACGGTTTTGCGTCGAAAGAACTATTGTCTAATATTTTAGCTAGTTTTTTTAGTCGCCACACCTTTAGCATTGGTCAAATAATTGAAGTCGAAGCGGTAAAAGGAGAGATTATCGAAATGAGTTCGGTCGCCGTCATCCTGCAAACGTCAGCAAACGAAAAAGTCGTTATTCCGACGCAGGTTCTGATTACCAATAAGGTGAAAATCATTGGCTAGTTTTTTTAGAAACTGCTAAATATAATTATCAAGGAATCATTTGGGATGGTGGGTTACTGTCAATTTAGGGATTGAAATCGTAGCCCACCCTTTTTATAACTGTTTTAATAACTGTTTTATAAATAAGTACTTACTTACCAATCAAAATATAAGTTTTCGGTGTAGTTGGCAGACTTGAGAAGCTTTGTTTCTCAGCGTCTGCCGTTTTAGTGATGCACATTTTTAGCATAAATTTTGCTTAAAAAGCAGTAACTTTGCACAAAATTTCAAGTCGAGCTCCTGCAAAATTGCTACGAAGCAGCTCCGTTGAATTTATTGGCACAATAATTTTACTTTAAAAGATTTCATCCTAAAATAACTTCTTTATACAACACCGAATTATGAAACAATTTTCCTTTCTTTTCTTGTTTTGCTTATTTTTTGCTTGCAAATCAGATCCTAAAACAACTACGAACGAACCCGGAACGACGACTGCGACACCAGCCGTAGATGAACACGCAGGGCACGATCACGCCACGTTACCTTCCGTTAAGGTAGATACTTCTTTACACGTAAAAGCCAGCCATTTATCAAAATACTTAGGTATGTGGTCATACGCTGGAGTAGTAGGGGAGGAAGGTGCCAAAGAAAAATTTGCAGGTCGCTGGATTCAGTTCAAAGGAGACGGAACTTTTGAAAGTGGCGTTTGGGAGGAGAAAAATAACCAAGGCCATTGGTATGCAGATCCAGATACTAAAATTATTAAAATTGCGTACGACAAAGGAGAAGAAATTCATGGCGAGTGGCGCGTACAAGGTGGTGGAGATACCATGATTTGGTTAGGCAATACTCCTAATAATCCAAAATCTACGCAAATTAAAATGGCTTTGATTACCGAAAGACCTAAAAAAAGCTAGGATATCGCCCGCTAATTAGCCTTTAAAAAATAAGGTCATCGAAAGGAATCGATGACCTTATTTTTTTTAGTACTCATTGATTTAATAGAAATTCTAAATTCCTCGTTGATTGAGCCAGCGATGATAACGGCGCGCATTCGCATTGTGTCCCGCCAAATTTTTAGCGAAAGCGTGACCACCATTGCTATCGGGTTTAGCACAAAAGAAAATATAATCGTGTTCTGCTCTATTCAAAACCGCATCAATGCTAGAAATGGAAGCCATGCTGATCGGACCGGGTGGTAAACCGAGGTATTTATAGGTATTATAGGGGGAATCAATTTCGAGGTGTCTTTTAAGTACGCGGCGCAAGCCAAATTCTCGGGTAGCGAAAACGACGGTTGGATCTGCTTGTAATAACATCCCGCGTTGGATTCGGTTCCAATAGACGCCGGCAATAATGGGGCGCTCTGATTTTAAATTACTTTCTCGCTCTACGATTGAGGCCAAGGTATACACTTCCGAAGGGCTCAATCCCAAGGCTTCGGCTTTTTCTTTCCGCTTATTTTTACTCCAATAACTATCATGCTCTTTTTTCATTCTAGTAACAAATTGTTCGGCACTAGTATTCCAAAAAAACTCGTAGGTATTTGGAATGAACATCGACATGAAGGTTTCGGGCTGAAAACCTTGTGCTTCAACTGTTTTTGGATCTGATAAAAGCGTGATGATCTCCATCGAATCAGCTTCGATGAACTGCGCCGCTTTGCCTGCGACGTCAGAGAGCAACCGACCGTGATTAAGTACCAATTTTACGGGACTTTGTTTCCCTCCTCTGAGGTGACTGATGAGGGTGCGATTACTCCATCCAGCTTCGATTTTATACCTGCCCGGTCGTACGGTTGGTTTATTGTAACTCATTTGTCCTGCCAACCAATCAAAGGA
>CALFBG010000168.1 GCA_937951685.1 uncultured Saprospiraceae bacterium
CCCACTTTTTGCAGCGTAGGATGATATTGCTTCAGATCATTGATGGCATAACCAATCGACTCCAAATTTGCTAGGACGGATTGTTCGCTTTCGCTCAATTGTTGAAAAGCGCTATTGAGTTGGCGTTTGATATCTTCGGCGTTGCTCAGTTGTGCTTGCTCCGCTTCCATCTTTTCTTGTTCGCCCGGCAGCAGGCTTACCTGATTAAATTCTTCTAATTGAAAACTTAAAAAATCCATTTCATTGGCAGCTGTTTCACTTTGGTGAATGAGTTTTGCCAATTCTTTTTTATGTTGCTGATATGCTTTGAAGCTTTTTTGGTAAGCATCCAAGTGCTTTTGATTCTCTGCTAAAGAATCAATCATTCGCAATTGAAAAGAAATATTGTGGATATCCAAAGTGTCAAACTGTTGGTGTAGATCAATCAGTGAGGCGCTCAGTTGTTGTAAAACTTTGAGATTAACGGGCGTGTCGTTGACGAAAGCCCTAGATTTGCCGGAAGGCGTAATTTCTCTACGAACGACGAGGTCATCATCATAATCAATATCCTTGGTCTCGAAAAAACTTTTCAGGTCGTACTTGGAAACATCGAAAAGACCTTCAATAATACATTTCTTATCTTCCTTGTAGAGCGACTTTGTGTCTGCTCTTTTTCCCATAATGAGGCCCAAAGCACCCAAAAGGATTGATTTACCGGCACCTGTTTCTCCGGTAATAATGGTCAACTTATCCGAAAAATTAATTTCCAACTCGTCGATTATCGCGTAATTCTTAACTAAAAGGCGCTGAATCATGAAGTTTGTATTGTTTTGAATCAATCAGATCCGTCTTACAGCTAATGGTAAAACGGCGTACAATACAGCAAATTTACTAGTTGTTCAGCAATTATTTTACTCTTTGTGCCTTCAATGTGTTTTCGGCCTACGAAGTTATGTTAAAACGTGGGCCAAATTATTGCAAGCTTTCAAAGAAACCAGCAGGAATGGTTGCTCCTTTTTGGCGCGCCAATTGTCCATTTTGTTGCGCAGCAGCTTTATTCCCCGTTAAGGAATACGCTTTGGCCCGTTCTAGATAAAAAAGACCTTTTTCTGGGTCTAAACGAATCGCTTCGGTCAAACTTACGATAGCACCAGCATTATCTTGTAGGGCTCTTTGCGTGAGACCTCTCTCGTACCACATTGCTGCATCGTAAGGATCAATCTTCAGGTAACTTTCAATATCTTTTTTGGCGAGCGCATAATTCTGTTGGATTTGATGTAGCAAAGAGCGATTTAGATAGCCATTCTTAAAATCAGGTTGCTTTTCAATGGCGAGGTTCAAATCTTTCAAGGCTTGGGCGTAGTTGCCTTGCTTGCCGTAAGCTGCTCCACGATTGACGTACAATTCACCAATCTCAGGGTCTAACTGAATACCAGCGCTATAATCTTTCAGCGCATTGGGCGTATCTCCCATATCAAAATAAGTTTTGCCGCGACTATTATAGGTTTCTGCCTTTTTACTTTTGTTTAAAGCTTGCGTATAGAAAGCTAAGGCTTGATCTGAATTACCGTTTTCCCGGTGGTAATGACCTAAGTTGCTATAAGGAAGTGAGGTGTTCTGATAGTATTTTAGTACGTGTGTCCAAAGGGTTTCTCCATTCTTCCAAATGCCACATTGCTGCCAAGTTAATCCCGCTAGTATAAGACAGTAAGCGCCTAAACCATATTGCAACAGGCTTTTATTTTGTGGTCGAGCATTCACAAAATAATCATAGGCGTAAGCGACCAAAAAGAAGAGACCGACATAAGGGATATATGTAAAACGATCGGCTTTGTAACCTTGTCCTGCCGCTAAGATCTGTAAGACAAACACTACGTTGAAGGCAAAGAAGAAAAACCCAAAAACGAAGGCTTTTTGTCCTTTTTGGAAAGCGCGGAAAACCAGAAACAGCATTCCTAGGATTAATAAAGGCATTCCGTAAAAATAGCCAGGAATTTCTTTGGGATAAGGATATAAAGGAGACATCTCGTAAGGAAAAACAAACTTAGCGAGGTACACACAAAAGGAGTATGCGCCAATGATAATCCGACCGCCCAGACCATAATTGGTTACATTGTCCGTAAGGGTATCGGATTGCGAAAGAATATAAATACCCAATAATCCCACAAAGAGTGCAAGGGCAAAAAACGGAATTTTTTCGAGAATTAGCTTCTTGTTTAAGGATCGGTTGAAGTAATAATCTACGGCGAGCATTGATAAGGGCAAGGCGACAGCTTGAATTTTCGAAAAGAGTGAAAGTACAAATAAGATCAAGGCATAGACAAAGTATTTTTTGACGTGATTAAACTTGATGTACTTGATATAGTTAAAGAGTGCTGCCAAGTAGAAAATTCCGAAAAGCACATCTTTTCGTTCTGTAGCCCAAGCCACAGATTCTACTCGTAGTGGATGAATCCCAAACAATAATGCGGCAATCAGCGCCGCATTTCTGCTTAAATTAAGTAGCAACATAATCCGATACACAAAATAAACGCATCCCAAATGCAAGACTAGATTATTAAAATGGATCAGTTTGGCACTAAAACCACCCGCAATAGCTTTTTCAATCGCAAACGTAAAAATGGTCAAAGGATTGTAGCCACCAATAACGTCGGAGCTAAAAATACCTTGAATACTTTCCCAATCAAAAGCTCGCAAATTAGGGTTTTCTAAAATGTTGACGTCGTCATCCCAATTCACAAAATCGTTGCCCAACGAAGGCAAAAAGGCAATCGCGGTGATCAGCAAAACGGCTAAAAGTGGTAAAAGCAATTCTTGGTTTTTCCAAAAAGAAGCAATCTTGCGGTTTCTTTTAATTTTCGCAGGTTTTTGCTTTTTGCTAGACTTGTTGGCTTTACTACGGGACATAGACTAAATTGTGACTGATGATAGACCGAAAATATTACTTTTTTTCTTAATATAAAAATGATACCTTATTTATATGGATTTGGTTGAAGGAATCTTAGAAGTATTCGAAAAGGAATAGGGAATGTGTCAGTGAGTTGATGGAATAAGAAAAATGTCCATTACGGTAACGATTAGCATTTTAAAATGCGAGTACGGCCTCGGCTAGTGCGGATTCGGAAGCTTGTTGGGCAATTTGAATATTGGCGTTTAGCTTTAGCTTTAGCAATGCCTTGTTGGTGCTTTGACCAATGGCAATAATTTTTTGGGCAGCGAGAATCGTTTTGTGTTTGTGGTAAGCGACTGCATTCAATGGACTGGTAAAAACAAGGTAGTCCGCGGTTGGAAGCTTAAGTTTGGCTTTTACTTTATTTTCATAAACGACGAGATCGTAACTATTGAATTGATTTTTCAGTAATTGTTGGATAGATTGCCGCGAATGCAGGGCTTGTGGGAAAAGTACTTTTTGATGCTGTGCTAATTTTAAAAAATGAGCTGCCGTCTTCGTCGGATCTCCACTACCGATAAAACTTGGTGAAATATCGTAGCTTGTGATTTGTTGAGCCGTTGCTTCCCCCATGGCGGCGTAAGCTATTTTAGGGAAAGGAATTTGACGGGCGATTAAATTTTCAAAGAAAAACTTCACCCCATTTTTACTATAAAAGAAAATCCAGTCCGTCGCTGGAAAATCTAGAAAAGGAACGGCAGAAAATTCCAACAGTGATTGTCCGGATACTTCATATCCTGCTAAGCTTAGCCGCGTCTTGAAACTACTATCCGGCGCTAAATCTCTAGTGATAAATACCGACTTCAAAATTAATCCAAGTCAATTTCATCCAAGTCAACTAAGGCAAAAAAAGTAGCAGCGGTAGCTTTAACATCAGTAGTTGCATCTTGCGATTCGAGTAATTTTTTCTTAAAAAGTTCTAGGTATAATTCTGATAAAGTAGGCCATTTTAATTTTCCCCCTTTACCTTTGAGTTTGCAAATGTAAGTTCCTTCTTGCATCACGCAGAAGGACTCCATATTAGCCAATCGACTAGGAATACCTTTGCGAATGAACTCTGCTTCGACGACTTTTTGGTCGAAATTCAAGTTGTGGGCAACGAGGTATTTGTTTTGACTAACCGCTTCGGCAAACTCCGTCAATGCTTGTTCTAAGGGGACTCCTTTTTCCTTGGCAATTGCGGTACTGATGCCATTATAATTTTCGGTTTCGACTGGAATTTCAAAGCCTTCGGGTTGAATAAGGTAACTTTTGATGGCAACGGGTTTTTTATCCTCGTTGATGATTAACCAGGCCAGTTGCGTCATGCGTGGCCAATTGAAAGTGTCACTAGAAGGTTTGTTCCAGCTCTTTGGAAAACCTACGGCATTGGTATCAAAAAATAAGTACATAGTATGAGAAGCTAAAAATTAATAAACAAAAATTAGGGTTGAACGGCGGAAAATTAGGCCAGCTTGGCTTTTAAGGCTGCGACTACTTGTTCTGCTAATTCAAAGTGCGTACTCGATGAAATACGGACTCGTTGCACGGGAGCATCCCATTGCTCCGCCATGGCTGCCCAAACGTGAAAATTACCCGTTGCATCTTGTTCGCAATAAGCACCCAAAGGCATATGGCAACCACCGTCAAAAAGCTGTAGAATTTTTCGTTCTACGTTGGTGCAGATCGCCGTTTCTTTTTGGTGTAATTTTTTCAAAATGCGTCGCGTCGCAAGATCGGTAGTGCAAGTTTGAAAGGCCAAAACGCCTTGAGCAGGAGCAGGAACAAACTCTTTCGGATTTAACTTGATCACGGTAAATTCACTGAGGTCAAGTTCCAAACGACTCAAGCCAGCTGCGGCTAAGATAATAGCGTCAAAGTTTTGTTCACTCAATTTCTTAAGGCGCGTAGGGACATTACCTCTAATGTCTTCTAGCACGACATCGGGACGAATATCTTTCAACTGAGATTTTCTACGTGCGGAGGAAGTTCCTACGATGGCATTCGGTGGCAACTGTAATAGTGCGCCTTCCGTTACGGCTGTTTTTTTGAGGATCAACCAATCGGCAGGGTCGGCGCGATGAGAAACGGCTGTAATGACCAGTCCTTCGGGCGAACTTGTGGGCAAATCTTTCATAGAATGCACCGCCATTTGTACTTCTCCTCTTAGTAACGCATCTTCAATTTCTTTGGTAAAGAAGCCCTTACCTTCAATTTTATCAAAACTTAAATGTTGGATTTTATCTCCTTTGGTTTTAATAATGTCCAATGCTGATGCGATGCCAATGTCATTTAGTGCACTTTGAGTAAAATGCGCCTGCCAAAGGGCTAATTTGCTACCACGCGTACCAATTTTTATCATAGAAGTATGCAATATTGAGTTGTGATTCTTTTTCTTGAAAATGAAGCGGAGCTTGCCATTTTGAATACAGCGTAACACTTTTGGCGATTGATTCCATCCTCGAGCGCAAATATACGTATAAAAAGCAAGAAATGGGACTTCTCTCCGTCGCTTTCAACGGCTAGTTTGTCCTTATTTGTAAAAATTATAACTTGCTAAGCATAAGCGGCAATGCCTTTAGGAATGCAGTTTAAGCTTGTACTTTTTGACGATGATTTTTACGAACTGTCCTTGATTTATGGTTAGCAAGGAAAGATTAAAATTGTATTTGGCCGCCGAGCGATGCATTTTTTGGGTGGAAAAGTATTAGAAATAAGACAGATCAAAAAGTAGAATTGTTAAATTCATCCTTGTTCTCAATGCTAAAAAAAAAATTGGCTTTTAATACAAGGAATATTTGCTACCTTTGCACGATGCAAGTTACTGCAAAAGAATTGTCTAATTTTTTGGATGGTACTTTAGAGGGAGATCCCAACGTTATAGTCACTAAACCAAGTAAGATCGAAGAGGCAGAAATCGGTTCTATCTGTTTCTTATCTAATGCTAAGTATGAATCCTATATCTACACTACCAAAGCGTCCGTTTTGTTGGTCAGTAGAGATTTTCAACCTACCCAAGCTTTATCTCCAACCTTAATTAGAGTAGATGATGTCTACGCTAGCATTGCCGCGTTATTAGAAAAATTTGGGGTCACAGAAAATGTTGCTCAAGGAATTTCTGATCAAGCTTTTGTACATCCAGAAGCAACGATAGGCAATGATGTTACGATTGGTTTATTTACCGTTGTTGAGCAAGGAGCGGTCATTGGAGATCAATCTACCATTCATCCACAGGTTTTTGTAGGTAAAAATGTCAAAATTGGTAAAAATGTTACTTTATATCCCGGAGTAAAAATCTATCAAGATTGCATTATTGGTGATAATTGTATCTTTCATGCTAACGTAATTATCGGCGGTGACGGTTTTGGCTTTGCTCCATTGGTAGATGGGACGTACAAGAAATTGGCTCAGATCGGGAATGTGATTATCGAAAAAAATGTTGAAATTGGAGCAAATTCCGTAGTTGATCGAGCCACAATGGGATCTACGATCATCCGTTCTGGCGCAAAGCTGGATAATTTAATTATGATTGCGCACAACGTGGAAGTTGGAGAAAATACCGTGATTGCTGCTCAAGCAGGCGTGGCGGGAAGTACTAAGATTGGAAAAAACTGTATGATCGGTGGGCAGGCGGGATTTGTCGGACATATCACGATCGCGGACGGTGTAAAAGTGCAAGCCCAAAGTGGCATCAATGCCAGTATTAAACAAGAAAATATTTCGGTGTACGGTTCGCCGTCACTTCCTTATAATGATTATCTAAGATCCTACGCTTTATTCAAAAGGTTACCGGATATGTCCAAGAAAATCAAAGAATTAGAGCGAAAGCTTAAGGAATTAGAAAAAGAGTAGTGTACTTTATGTACTTCTAACTAGTTGTATTGTAAACTAGAGCTACCATACATGAAAAGACTTCGCAACGTTAGGATTTAGCAAGCAAAATAAGGATAAAATTAGGCTTATTACGATGGTAAAAGGCAGGTTCAAAATGTTCGATACTGATATTACAAAGTATTTAGCTATAATGTACAAGAAAATTGTTTTAAAATAGGGTACGAATAATACCTACATTTGCCTGTCGGAAAGCAGGGTAAAAACATTGTGATCCAATCCTTTAGCTTTTTTCGTCATCGTAACTCTGGTTGTAGAAATGCTGAAAAGCGTTTACTGCTTTTGGATAGAGGCAAAATATTTTTTCCTTGATTATCAAGCTTTTACTCCCCACCTAACGGGTAGGCAGGTTTGGTTTTAAGCATTATTTTAAAAGAACTTAAGCCCTAAATTCGCTGGTTCTAGCCAATTATTGCAATTTTAAACTTGCTCTTAACTAATTCTTCCCACAAAAAACATATCTTTGCACCCAAAATAGACCTTAGAGTGTCAATGAGACAGCATACAATAAAAAAGACAGTTAGCGTAAATGGTGTAGGCTTGCATACGGGTGAAAACGTAACCATGACCTTTAAACCTGCTCCCGTAAATCACGGCTTTAAATTTCAGCGCGTGGATTTAGCTACCGCACCGATCATTAGTGCCGAAGTTGGAAAAGTTGTCTCTACGAATAGAGGAACAACGATTAAAAACGGAGAGGCTCAAGTGAGTACGATTGAGCATGCCTTATCTGCTTTGACGGGGCTTTCTATTGATAATGTACTAATTGAGATTGACGGTCCAGAGACACCCATTTTAGATGGTAGCGCGATTGGCTTTGTCGAAGAATTAGAAAAAGCAGGATTAGAAGAACAGGATGCCGATCGAGAATTCTTTGAGATCTTAGCACCAATACATTATAAAGACGAAGAGACGGGTGCCGAACTAATGGCACTTCCATCAGATCATTACGAAGTAACAACGATGATTGATTTTGATTCTCCAGTATTAGGACATCAATACGCGTCGTTGGATAATTTGGATAATTACAAAGCAGAAATTGCTTCGTGTAGAACTTTCGTATTTTTACACGAATTAGAACTCTTACTCAGTCAAGACTTGATCAAAGGGGGAGACTTGGACAATGCTATCGTGATTGTAGATCGCGTGATGAGCCAAGAAGAGTTAGATGCCCTCGCTAAGAAATTGGATAAGCCAAGTATCAAGGTAGAAAAAGAAGGCATTCTTAATACGATTGCCCTACACTTTAGAAACGAACCGGCAAGACACAAATTGCTAGATGTAATTGGAGATATGGCACTTATTGGCAAACCGATCAAAGGTAAAATTGTCGCTACGAAACCAGGACATACCGCGAACGTCGAATTTGCCAAATTGCTGAGAAAACAATATCAAGAACAACGTCGGCTGAAAGGAAAACCTAAGTATGATCCGCAGCTAGAACCGGTATACGATATTGTACAGATCTCCAAAAGACTACCACACCGATATCCTTTTTTGTTGATCGATAAGATTACTGAAATATCGGATCATCACGTTGTCGGAGTCAAAAACGTAACTTTTAACGAAGACTTTTTCCAAGGTCACTTTCCAGGGAATCCTGTGATGCCAGGTGTTTTGCAAATCGAAGCAATGGCACAGACGGGTGGATTATTGGCTTTGTCGACTGTTCCTGATCCAGAAAATTGGGACACATATTTTTTAAAAATAGATAGTGCTAAATTCAAAAATAAAGTTGTTCCAGGCGATACAATTTTATTTAAGCTGGAACTGTTACATCCGATTCGTCGGGGAATTTTCCAAATGCAAGGTACCGCATATGTAGAAAATAAAATTGTTTCTGAAGCGATACTAACTGCACAAATCACTAAGCGGGATTAAAATGAACTTCAATAGCGGACTAAGAAACATTCACCCTGAGGCCCAGATTGGGAAGAACGTAACGATGGATCCTTATATCAATATTGGGAAAAATGTGGTTATTGGAGACAATACACATATCCATTCTTTTGTCTCGGTCTTAGATGGTGTCAAAATTGGAGAGGATTGTAAAATATTCTCCGGAGCAATCATTGGTGCTATTCCTCAAGATTTAAAATTTGAGGGAGAACAATCTATTTTAGAAATCGGAAACAACGTTACGATTCGGGAATACAGCACCATCAATCGGGGTACTAAAGCGAATTATAAAACCATCATCGAGGATAACTGCTTGATCATGGCTTACGTTCACGTTGCGCACGATTGTATCATTCGTAAAAATTGTGTATTGGCTAATTGTGTTAATTTAGCGGGACACATTGAAATCGGAGAGAAAACAGTGCTCGGTGGTCTTACGGCCGTTCATCAATTTGTCAAAATTGGAGACCACGCAATGGTCGGTGGCGGTTCGCTGGTTCGTAAAGATGTTCCTCCGTTTATCAAAGCTGCTCGGGAGCCTTTATCTTACGCCGGGGTAAATTCAGTCGGTCTACGAAGAAGAGGTTTTTCGGATGAACAAATCAATACCATTCAAAGCATTTATCGAATCCTCTACGTCAAAGGTTACAATACCACTCAAGCCGTAGGAGTCATCAAAGATACGATTAGTGTTTCTCCAGAGCGAGATAAAATTCTTCAATTTATTCAGGGGGCAGATCGAGGAATCATTAGAGGATTCCGACATCACAACGGCGGAAAAGTGAATGGACGTAGTTCTTAAAAACCTTGCGAAACGATATCAGTTTGAATGGATTTTTAGACATATCGATTTGAGTTTGCAACACGGCGAAAGCTACGCGATTACAGGACCAAACGGTTCTGGGAAATCTACTTTCTTAAAAATTTTATCTGGTCATCTTTCTCCTTCCAAAGGGAGCATTCAATTCCAACACGGCGATCAAACGCTTGAGGTAGAAGAAGTTTATCACCATCTAAGCTACGCAGCGCCGTACATTGACCTGATCGAAGAATTTACACTCATTGAAGCAATCAAATTTCACCAGCAATTCAAGCGGTTCCAAAATAATCACACGCCAGAAGAATTACTTGAACTCCTCAATTTTCATAAATCTAAGCATAAACAATTGCGATTTTTTTCTTCGGGGATGAAGCAACGATTGAAGTTGCTCCTCAACATCTGCTCGGATACGCCTTACCTATTATTGGATGAGCCTTCTACCAATTTAGATCAGCAAGGAATGGAATGGTATTTAGACTTGATGGAAAAGTATGGAAAAAATCGCTTGGTGGTAGTCGCTTCCAATATTGAAAGCGATTATAGTTTTTGTAGTCAAGCGTTTGACATTTCAACATACAAAGCGAGTCGCAAAAAAGCAGATAAGGCTTAAATTTTTGTCTTTAAATCTTCCAAATACGTTCGTAAACTCTTCAAGGTATCAAGTGTTTTTAAGCGTTGCTTGAGGTTCGTTTTATTTTCTTTAATTTCTTTTTTTGCTCCTTTTAGTGTAAAGCCTTTTTCCTTGACCAAATTATAAATCATTTTGACTTGATCAATATTTTGTTGGGTAAAACGCCGATCTCCTTTGCTATTTTTGTGTGGCTTGAGGAGGTCAAACTCCGTTTCCCAAAAACGAATCAAAGACTTGGATACTCCAAACATATCTGCGACCTCTCCGATCGAATAGTATAGCTTTGTAATTTCGTCTTTGTTATTATTTGGTAACATTTAGTTTGATTTTTTTTAAACTCAATTGACCAGATCATAGATACTCGACAAGATAAACAGCTTTTAGCAGAATTGCAAAAAAACGGGAACCACTAGTTTTTCGAGATGAAGATGCGATAACATTAAGCTAGTTTCTTCCGCAGCAAAGCATTGCAAGTTTTTGGCGCCGCTTTTCCACGAGATTTTTTCATTACTTCTCCCATAAAAAAGCCGATAAGATTCTTTTTTCCTTTTTGGTAAGCGGCAACTTCTTTGGGATGTTGCGCCAATACTTCGTCTACGATCTTGGTCAAAAAATCTTCGTCATCGGATTGAATCAAATTGAGTCTTTCTGCGACGGCTAATGGCGTTTGCTCAGGACTTTCAATCAAGGCGGGAAAAATGCGTTGATAAGCGATAGAACTACTCAGCTTTCCCGTTTGAATTAGTTTGATGAAAGCGACCAGTTGTTTTTGCGAAAGCGGAAATTTTTCAATACTAATTTTTTCCTGTTGTAAATAAGGGCGCACTTTATTGATGATCAAATTGGCGCAAGCTTTAGGATCGTTGGCTAAGGTAGCTAAGTCGATGAAGTAAAGTGCAATTTCTTTTTCCTCGGCGAGCAAATTGGCATCTTTAGCAGGTAGCTTGAATTCGTCGCGTAGGCGAGTAGTAACTTCCCAAGGTAATACGGCAAGCGTTTGTCGCAGGTGATCAATGCTGGCTTTGTCGATGACAACGGGCGCGAGATCTGGATCGGGGAAATAACGATAATCGTGTGCATTTTCTTTATTTCTTAGCGGCGTAGTAATTCCCGTTTGTGGATCAAAGTTGAGCGTTTGTTGTGTGATGGAATGGCCTGCTTCTAATAAGTCAATTTGTCGTTTACTTTCGTAAGCAATAGCTCTCCGCGCATAGCGCATAGAGTTCATATTCTTGATTTCGCAACGCTCGCCGTAAGTTGTCTCCCCTTTAAGTCGCACGGACACATTACAATCGCAACGCATGGAGCCTTGTTCCATATTACCATCGGATATTTCGAGGTAGCGAACCAATTGCCGCATCGTGTTCATGAAGATATCCACTTCTTCGGGAGAACGAAAATCAGGCTCGGTAACGACTTCCAATAACGGAACTCCCGCCCGATTCAAATCAATCATAGTGGCGTGGTCGGAAAGATCGTGGATTGATTTTCCGGCATCTTCTTCCATGTGGATATGGTGAATTCGAATATTAACCGCTCGCTCGCCAACAGAAAAGGGCAGGACACCACCTACACAAATAGGTAAATTATCTTGTGTAATCTGATAGCCTTTTGGGAGATCAGCGTAGAAGTAATTTTTTCGATCAAAGTAACTTTTAGGGTTGATTTCACTACCTAGTGCCAAACCTAAGCGCACCGCATGGGCAACTTGCTTTTTATTTAAGCGGGGAAGCGTACCGGGATGCGCTAAAGAAATTACGCTCGTTTGGCTATTCGGAGGCGCTCCAAAAGTAGTACGATCTGCACAAAAAGCTTTGGTCAAACTAGACAATTGAACGTGAACTTCTAAACCGATCACGGTTTCATATTTATCGTATACAGACATAAGGTAAAGTCAAATGGTTGAGCGCGCGTTTAAAACAAGAAAAATCCAACTGCAAATGTAAGGGCTATAAAGAAGATAAACAATACCAAGTAGGAGAGATTTAGTATACCGCATTTCAGTATGGTCTTAAATCTGCCTTGTCCGTACACTTTACGCATGGCTTTGTACAAGTAAAAAAGGATGGATATTGCAGCAATGACGATTACGATGTCAGGTAGGTATTCTGACAATAAAACCAACAAACTTACCAGGATGAAAGCAAAAGCATGGTAGTGAAATGAAAAAATGAGGTGTTCGATGTAGTAGCGACTGCTACGAATATAGAGTAACTTGAGTACTAAGGCGAGGATGGGCATCATTAAGAGCGTCATCCAAGTCAGTTTACCAAAAACAAATAAACCGAAGCTTCCTCCTTTTTTATTAATCTTGATAAATTGTTTACCTAACAGGCGCTTCCAAAAATCTTCTACTTGGTATTTGTTAAATAAATCTTCTGCGGAGAGTCTGCTATAGTCTTGATAAGAAACGCGTAAATCTCGATTTGCAATATTTTGTCCAGAGGTCAAGCCTTTCCCAGAAAAAAGGTCAAAAGCAAGGTCAAGACTATCCTGAAAGGGAAAACGTTTTTTTAAGGAATAAGTTAAAGCGTCAAAAGCCGTATCTATGGTAGAATTATCATATTTTTGTTTAATTAATACGGTATTACTGTCCAAATTTGTAACAAAATCTTGATAATAAGCGGATTGCATAAAATTTTTATCAGAAAATCCGGTCTGGAAAGCCTCTTCCCCACCGATACTAATGCCAATAATGGCGAAATGTACTAGCGCTGCGACTAAAAATAAGCGTAAAGGATGAAGATAAGTTTGGTGTTTGCCCAGAAAATATTGTTGCGTCAGCTTACCCGGAAAGGCTAAATCTCGAAGCGTCACAAAGATTTTTGAATCGAAATTGAAAATGGTATTAAAAAATTCGTGAAAAAGGTCACTAAAAGCGATTCTTCCTGTGCTGTACTTCTGACTGCATTGCGAGCAATACTTTGCGGTAGGAGAGAGGATATGACCACAATTCCTGCAAGTTTTATGATGTTGATCTTCCGTTGGTTGCATACAGGTAAGTTTTAAGGTTATTGAGCGACCTTGGCATTTACTGAGTAGTTACTGAAATCAAAGTAGTAAAAAACAACGTAAGGTGCAGCAAATATCGGCTGATGGTAGCAGAAACTCGGCAAATCACATTAATGTCTATGGTAAGACCACCTACTACTTAATTTTTTTGAGTGTAGTAAAGTGCATAAAAAAAGCTTGCTTTTCAAGGTGGAAAAGCAAGCTTTTTTTATTTTTTGAGAGCAGGCTTAATCGAAAGACTGATTCGAAATAGCCGCCATATCAGCTAACTCTTGGTATTGTTTCGGCGTTAAACCATCCATACAATAGTGAATTGGGTTTACTTTTACCCCTTTTAGGATTACTTCGTAGTGCAAGTGTGGTGCGGTAGAAGTACCGGTGCTACCCACTTTCCCAATTACTTGACCTCTTACTACTTTTTGACCTACTTTTACGTCTACGGCGCTTAAATGCGCATATAGAGTCTTAAAACCATAACCGTGATCAATAATAATGTGAGTTCCGTAACCACTTCGCTTGTTTAAAACGCTGTGCACGGTACCATTTCCAGTTGCTTGTACGGCTGTTCCTTTCGGAGAAGTAAAGTCAATACCTGTGTGTCGCTTCTTTCTTTTGAAGATTGGGTGCAAACGCATTCCAAAGCCAGAAAGGGAGCGAATATTTCTACTTAATTTATCCGAACGAATCGGTTTGATTGCGGGCATAGAAGCCAACATTGTTTCTCTATCGTTCGCTAAAGTTAGGATGGTATCTAATGATTTGGACTGAATGGCCATTTGTTGCTTTAGTTTACCAACCTTATCCAAGGTCGCATACAACAAATCTCCTGTACGCTTGTATTTGGTGAGCTTATCGTACTTATTGTGTCCACCAATACCACCTTCCCACACATTTTTGTCGATTGGATCCATTCCAAACATCAAGCGGTGAACGCTGGCATCTCGATCTTGAACATTATCAAGTACTTTCGTCAGATTCTCTACATCGTTGTTGAGCTGCATATACATGTATTCCATTTGCTTAAATTCTCTGATTAAAGCTTTTTCCTTAGGAGAAGGAAAATACTTAAGCGTAATGGATATAATAATAAAGGCAGCTACTAAAACAGCTGACAGAAAACCGAAAAGTCTCAAAACCTTGGTACGTAATGGTTCTACAACCTTTTCGTAACGAAGGGTCTGTGTATTGTATACAAATTTCTCTTTCCTCATAAAATTTTTATTCCTTTACTAAAAATAAGTACTTTTGTAGCACTTATATTCTTAGGCTGTTTGTTTGTTTTCTTTAGTATGGCAGCCCAAAGTTAAATTCGAATTTTGTATTATTCAAAAGTTTTAACCAAAAATTTTATTTTGAGTTTAATCAAATTAAACTTATTTTTAATACTTTAACTTATTTGTTTACAATATTAGCTATAATTATAATGTCAAAGTAATTTATTTGATTATAAGTTAAAACTGTGACATGACAAAGCGAGAGGTATAAAAAAACTTTTTAATATAAATTGCTCGAAAAGTTAATTTTTTATAACAATTATTAAGCAGAATATTATATTAACAATGGAATCACAAAAAGTTCGCCAAAAATTTCTTGAATTTTTTAAATCAAAGGCACACAAGATCGTTCCTTCCGCTCCCATCGTCAATAAAGATGATCCCACACTGTTATTTATCAATGCTGGGATGAATCAATTTAAGGACTATTTCCTTGGCAATCAGACGCCTGATATTCCTCGTATTGCAGATACACAAAAATGCTTGCGGGCTTCTGGTAAACATAATGACTTAGAAGATGTAGGAAGAGACAGTTATCATCAAACGATGTTTGAAATGCTGGGGAACTGGTCTTTTGGAGACTACTTTAAAGAAGAAGCCATTGCTTGGGCCTGGGAACTGTTGACCGAAGTTTACGGAATTGATAAAGACCGACTCTACATTACCGTTTTTGAAGGAGATGCAGCGGAAAATTTGGAGGCTGACGAAGAAGCAGTCGATTTTTGGAAAAAATGGACGACTTCAGATCGGATTCTCTATTTTGATCGAAAAGATAATTTCTGGGAAATGGGCGAGACGGGACCTTGTGGACCTTGTTCTGAAATTCACGTGGATGTACGTTCCAACGAAGATCGGGCAAAAGTAGACGGTCGTAGTTTAGTAAATGCGGATCATCCGCAGGTCATCGAAATTTGGAATCTCGTATTTATTCAATATAACCGTAAGGCAAACGGAAGTTTGGAACTATTACCGGAACAACACATTGATACAGGAATGGGTTTTGAAAGACTCTGTATGGTGCTCCAACACAAAATGTCTAATTACGATACGGATGTTTTTAGTCCGTTGATTCAATTCGTAGAAAAAGCTTCCGGAATCAAGTATACCTCCAGCTATGAGGCTTCCGCCAAATCTGATATGGCGATGCGCGTAATTGTTGATCATATTCGGGCAGTAGCTTTTACCATTGCGGATGGACAAATGCCAGCGAGCAACGGTGCAGGATATGTCGTGCGGCGGATTTTGAGAAGAGCCGTACGGTACTATTATTCCTTTCTTAACATCAAGGAGCCATTTCTAACCAAAATTATTCCGGTCTTAGTAGCAAGTTTTGGTGGCGTATTTCCAGAATTGGATGCGCAGCAAAAGCAGATTGCTAATGTAATCTTAGGAGAAGAGCAAGCTTTTCTAAATACCTTAGAGAAAGGTCTGAATCGTTTTGAAAGCTTAGAACATCAAGAGAATAAAGTAGATGGCACGGTCGCATTTGAATTGTACGATACTTTTGGTTTCCCTTTTGACTTGACGAAATTGATTGCTGCGGAGAAAGGGCTTGAGGTAGACGAAGCTGGTTTTGAAAAAGCTTTGGCAGCGCAAAGAGAACGTTCACAGGCGGATGCGAAGAAGGAAGTAGGAGATTGGACGATACTCAGTGATGAGAAAGGAGTGGAGTTTTTAGGATACGACGAATTGGTGGTCATCGGTGCAAAAGTAACGAAGTATCGGACCGTCATTGTAAAAGATAAACCACAATTTCAGTTGGTGCTCAATAAGACACCTTTCTATGCAGAAGGTGGTGGGCAGGTTGGAGATGTCGGTTTGCTTTGGTTTGGGGAAGAAAAAGTCCCCGTATTAGATACAAAAAAGGAAAATGATTTGATGATTCATTTTGTGAAGCATCTTCCTGAAAATATGAATGCTTCTATCCGAGCAGAGGTTAACGCTAAGCGTCGGCATTTAATTGAAAATAATCACTCTGCGACGCATTTGTTGCACGCGGCACTACAGGAAGTACTGGGCAGTCACGTTCAGCAAAAAGGATCTTTGGTAAATGATAAATACCTTCGCTTCGACTTTGCGCATTTTCAAAAAGTAACGGAAGAAGAACTGGCTCGCATCGAACAAATTGTCAACCAAAAAATCCGCGAAAATATTCAGTTGGATGAAAAACGGAGTATTCCTCTAGCAGAAGCAAAAGCTGCGGGGGCAATGATGTTGTTTGGGGAAAAATATGGAGAAGAAGTACGGATGATTACTTTCGATCCTGCTTATTCTCGAGAACTGTGTGGCGGATGTCACGTCGCTGCTACGGGAAAAATTGGTTACTTCAAGTTGATTAGTGAGTCGGCAGTTGGTGCTGGAATTCGTAGAGTAGAAGCATATACGGCAGACCGCGCGGAGCAACACATTAATCAAGCCTTAGGACAATTATCGGAAGTACGCGAGCTTTTCAAAAATCCAAAAGATCTTGTTAAAAGTGTTGTCACTTTACAGGAAGAAAATAAAAAATTGCAAAAGCAAATCGAAAAGATGCTGGCAGAACAAGCGGGCAACCTCAAGACGGATTTGAAAACAAAGCTTACCGAAGTAAATGGCATTAAGCTTCTCGCGACGGAATTACCTTTAGGAGATTCCAAAGCGATTAAAACCTTAGCTTACCAACTAGAGAAAGAATTAGGAAATGTGGTCATCGTTTTTGGTGCGAATGTAAATGGTAAACCACAATTGAGCGTTACCATTAGCGAAAGCCTTACCAAAGACAAGTCTTTACACGCAGGAACAATGATCCGAACCCTCGCACAAGAAATTCGTGGTGGCGGTGGTGGACAAGCATTTTACGCTACGGCGGGTGGAAGTGATTTATCTGGTTTACCAAAGGCGATTGAAAAAGCTAAAGTGATGTTAGCGAATTAAACGACGCGCTATTGCTAGCTTGGTAAATAGCACATAAATTAGGAAAGCGAGGTTCTTCGAAACGAGGAATCTCGCTTTTGGTTTATTGCGCCTGTTTTAGATTTTAGAGACGGACACCTTATATATAGGTATACGATAAAAATATAGCACCCAATTGAGCGACTTATATTCCCATCCGTCGATTTTGGCTTGGCAATCCTGTTCATAGTGTTTATCTTTGAAAATGATCAAAGAGATTAAAGCGAAACTGAGTAGAAAAGAAGTTTTGCTCTTCTTAGCTTTTTATTACGTTTCGACGATGGTACATTATACGGCTACCTATATAAGCTATCGGGGCAAATTTGGTGCGAAGGGGCATCCGGCTTATTTTGACGTAGAAGAGTTTTTTGCAGCGGCGGGTACACTTTTCTGCTGTAGTTTGCTCATCACAATTCCTATTTGGTACATCGTTGTGTTGAAGTTATCTAAATATGGTTTGCGGACGATGTTGTTGTCACATCTGTTTTTTTTACCGGTTTATATTTTCGGTTCTTATTATCTGCAAGTAGAAGTTTTAGGAATTTTTGGATGGGTGACTTATTTCGGTGGTTACCTTACGGTCTGGGATTATTATATGAAAATCCTTTTTTACGTGGTGCAATTTGGTTTGATTCACGCTTACATTTATCATAAAATGTACAAGCAGGAACTTTTAGAAAAGGCTAGTTTGCGAGAAGCCGTTTTGCAGAGTGAAATCACCGCGCTCAAAGCACAATTGAATCCACATTTTTTGCACAATTTGTTCAATTCAATCAACGCTTCCATTCCACCCGAAAATGAAAGAACGCGCGAATTGATCATCCAACTTTCAAACTTATTTCGCTATCAAAATAAAGCTTCCCAGAGTACCTTCGTAAGTATTGGAGAAGAACTACAGTTTATCAAGGATTATTTAGATTTAATGAAAGTGAGGATTAAAGATCGTCTACAAGTGTCGTATCAAATAGAAAAAGCCTGTTTGGATAAATTGATTCCTCCTATGATTTTGCAACCGATTGTCGAGAATGCGATTACGCACGGAATTGCGCCCAAAATTGGAAAAAGTGAATTAAAGCTTTCTATAGCTATGCAGGGGGAAAAAATACATTTTGAAATTGCGGACACGGGGCTAGGCGTTCAAAGTTTCGAGGAATTAGCACAAGCGGGGCTAGGTTTATCGAATACCAAATTGCGTTTACAAAAAATGTATGGCACCGAAATTCAATTTGCGCATAATCAACCCTCAGGACTAATTGTATCTTTCCGTTTATGAAATCGGTAATAATCATTGACGACGAAGAAGACGCACGAGTTTTGCTCTTAGAATACCTAGCTGCGTACCCTGATTATGAAGTAATCGGTCAAGCCGAAAATGGACTAGCGGCGGTTAGCTTAATTAATGCATTACGACCCGACTTGATTTTTTTAGATATACAAATGCCCGGGCTCAATGGATTTGAAGTTTTAGTTCGATTGGAAGAATTACCACAGGTTGTTTTCTCTACAGCATTTGATCAATATGCGCTGAAAGCTTTTGAGGTGCACGCTTTGGATTATCTGTTGAAACCTTATGGCAAAAAACGATTTGAAAATACAATGCTGCGCTTACAAGTGATGACTGAAAAATTGCTTCCACTCGCAGAAAAATTATTGGCACAAGCAGAAAAATTTCCAAATAAAGTAATCTTGCAAAAAGGGAATCGTAGCTTGTTGATTGAAGTTGCGACCATTACCCACATCGAGGCTTTTGGCGATTACTCAAAAGTATATCTAGCGCATGGCGACAAATTATTATCAACAAATGGAATCTCTGCTTTGCAAAAAAAGCTAAACCCTAAAAATTTCAAACGCATTCATCGTTCCTATTTGGTTAATCTTCCTTGGGTGACAGAGTTACGGAAAGTAGATCGCTATTATTATCTTTTGTTGAGGAATGAACAGCAACTTAAAGTCAGCGAATCTTATTTACCGGAAGTTAGAAAATTTTTACTTTAGTAGCGTGTTTGACTGTGGACGTAAAGGGGAGAAACTAAAGTATTACTTTTGTAAGAGATTAGTAAGAGATTGTTTTTGTGTAAAATAAATTATATGTTTTATTTAAATAATAAAATACAACCCTCTTGGGGAGGGACCCAACCCGCAGCCACCGCCGCCCCGACTTTTACAAGTCGGTCTTAGTTGATATACCCCTACCGTGCTTACCTTGTCCTTTCAAGGTAAACAAAAAATACAACGCTGTCTTTTTCCGGAATTGTACAGCTTGTGTTAAAGTCGTTCTAGCGTGAAAATAAGTTACTTCTTAAATCCATAAGCTACTAGCAACAGCTTCCTTATATAAGACCCCAATGGCAAGGAAATTCCATAAAAAAAGACGAACTATTTTTAAATTTTATGCTGAGACTTGATATTGCTTACGATCAATAATTTGAAGTTGTTTTAGAATAGATCTTAATACCTACACCTGCCTGCCTGCCTGCCTGCCTGCCTGCCTGCCGGCAGGGCTAAAGCATTGCAATCCAGTACTTCAGCTTTTTCTCGTCACCGCAGCTACGGCTGCATAAATTCTGAACAGCATTTACCGCTTGCGGAGGATGCAAAAGAGCTTTGTACTGACTTACAAGCCTTTAGTTTACGTAAAGATCATAAAGATATGATGTTTGAAAATTGGAAGATAGCTTAGAATGAAGTACAAGGTACTCATCAATATTAATGATGAGTAAGTACTTTTCGTTACTCAAAGCCTTCCTAAGCAAAGGCTTAGGGCGGTTTTTTCGTGGGAAAGATAGGACACTAAAGTTGAATTTACGATTAAACAACTTCATTGAAAATAAAACAATAGAGGAAGAAACAAAGGACTACTGTCCGTCTCCGTTAAGGAATAAAAAGCGCCCCAAAAACGAAAACCAACAAAAAAAACCTACCCGAATCATCGAGTAGGCTTTTAATATCTTATATAGTTGTTGTTTGGTTTGTTATGGCTGAAAATTAGGCAGCTTTTGAGATTTTGATCTGCTTTTTACCCTTAATTGTTGATAAGGAAATAAGATCACCGAACTTATTTTTGTAGGTAATGGTTTGATTTTTTCCGTTCGAGTTGTTTTTAATCAGCAACACGGGCATCACGATCTTTTTGGCTAGATTTTCATCTAAACCAAGACCTTGTGTGTTTAAAACAACATCTTTCATAAATTCATCGAGTACTGCTTTCGAATCATCATTGAAATCTTCAAGTAAAACATTGGTGTTGATACTAGAGAATACCGATGACGCAACAGTTGATCCTGAAACAATACTGGCAATACCGACGGTGCCGGAGGCCGTAAGGAAACTTCTTCTTTTCATTTGACGAGCGTTTTTTTGGGTTAAATCTCCAATATAGGCAAAAATATGATCGAAATACAGCCCTTCCCCAAAAAAAAATCACGAAGATACCTACCTTAAAAGTTGCTGAACGACTAAATTTATTCGAAGGGGAGGCTTGTAATTTAAAAGTATAGGAATAATCTTGCTGGGTGCGTTTAATATAGAAGTTGTTTAAAAACTCCAAAAATGTTTACGAATTGATCTTTTGTCCAACTTTTCAGCTTTTTCATCCTCCGTAGCGCTGCTACGAACTCCTAAAAGAGCTTCAATTTGAACAAAAACCTCTGCTTCTCAACTGCTTTTAGAATTATTAAACAACTTCATACTGAGGCTCTTCTCTTTCCAACATATTCTACTTTTTGTGTAACGCTATTTTAGGACGGGACAAACAAAAAACAAAAAAAGCTGTCTCTACTTGCTGAGACAGCTTTTTCTGTGCATAGTATATTTTTCGATAATCGAATTACTTTACCGCCATTTTTTG
>CALFBG010000169.1 GCA_937951685.1 uncultured Saprospiraceae bacterium
TCTCCACTCCAAGGTTTTACGGACTTCCACTTTCGGAATGCTTTCCAACAATTTTTTAGTGGGATTGATTACTTTTATGCGCCTTACATTCGGTTCAATGGGAAGATGGTGATTAAGCCGATTTATGAGCGAGATTTAAAGCTTAAAAATAATACTGGCTTGATGGTCATTCCGCAGGTTATGACTTGTAGCGTAGACGAGTTTATCTTTGCCGCGAAGTATGTACGTGGACTTGGTTACAAAGAACTCAATTGGAATCTCGGTTGCCCGTATCCAATGGTTACCAATAAAGGCATGGGCTCCGGACTAATCAAAGATCCCGAGAAAATAGATCGTATCCTCGATCGGGTACATACTGAAACCGACATTATCGTTTCCATGAAAATGAGAATGGGCTATGAACACGCTAGAGAAATTTTGGAAGTGTTTCCGGTACTCGCAAAGTACCCCATCAAAAATATTGGCATTCATGCCCGAATCGGGGCTCAATTATATAACGGTGGGGTAGACTTGGAAGGATTTCAGCGTTGCATCGACCACTGCGATCAAAAATTATACTTTAATGGGGATATTACCTCCGTTGCGATTTTCGAAAAACTGACCGAACGCTTTCCTAGCATTGACCATTGGATGCTCGGTCGAGGCTTGATTGCCGATCCGTTTTTGCCAGAAATGATTAAAAATAAAACGCAGCAGTATCCAGAAAATAAATTGGAACGCTTCAGCAAATACCACGATACGCTTTTCACCGCTGCCGAACAAAAATTGACAGGTGAAAAAGCGGTGATTAGAAAGATGTTGAGTTACTGGGAATACTTTTCCACCTTGTTTCCCAACCCAACGAAAGTGGTTAAGAAAATAAAAAAAGCCAAAACGTATGAAGTTTATGATGCTGCGGTTAGAGCAATATTGGAGAATGAAAAGTTTGCGAATTGCTAAAGTTTAAAAATGCTAGAAAAGGTATTTTATCTCCAAGCGGAAAATGACTCAGCAACAATGCCTAAACCTCCTTCCCTAACCGCTCAAAATCAAATCCAATCCCTTCAAACACATCCAACAACTTCCCTAAGGCGGGATTGCGACTTTTTGGATTCCAAGCCATAAAAAGCACGGCTCGTTGTGGGATTTTTTTCAGTTCGATAAACTTGATTTTTAATTGGTAGCCAAGTTGGAGAGAAGTGGGGACAATCGAAATGCCAAACTTGTTTTCGACCAAACGGAAGATCGTATTGGCATGTACCGTATTGTGAGAAATATTTGGCGAAAAGCCCGCCGCTTCAAAAATACTCATGACTCGCGCGTGGTAAATCGAGCTATAACTTTTATCAAAAAAAATGAAAGGCTCGGCGGCAAGTTGCGAAAGATCTTTGAAGTTCTTTTCGTTGATGGGATGATCTTCGGGGAGAACCAAGGAGAAGGTTTCTCGCCAAACGGGTTCAATGCGCAATTCTTTGGGGACTTGATTGAGGCGTACAAAACCCAAGTCTATTTGCTGAGAAAGTAAAGCGTTCACCTGCGCGGCGTTATTCGTCTCAGCGAGATTGAAACGGAGTTTGGGGTGCATTTTTCGGAGGCTGAGCATCAAGTTGGGAATGACGTTTTGCATCGCGGCCCCAACGTAACCCAAATTAATAATTCCTTCTTTTCCTTCGGTCAACATTTTGGCTTGAGCCGTAATGTCGTCAATGTTTTTGAGGACGAGGCGGAGTTCTTTTTTGAGGTAAAGACCGGCGGGCGTTAAGCTCACCGTCTTATTGTTGCGCTCAAATAGCAAAACGCCTAGATGTTCTTCCATCTGTTTGATCTGTCGACTGAGTCCCGGTTGAGAGATGTAGAGCTTATCGGCAGCTTTGCGAAAATGCAATTCTTCCGCTACGGCGAGAAAATACCTAAAATGTCTTAATTCTGTTTGATTACCCATGATTATCGTAAGTTGTCAATATTGGTCTTGTTGGTTATCAAAATTACGAATATTTTTGGGAAAGGCTAATTCTTTTTTAAACAACTTTTTTAATAAAAAGAAGGCCTAAAGCGCCGAAAAGTATTAAAAACCAAGGTTTTATCCCAAATTTCGAGCATTGGCTCGGTCGCAGGGGGAAACGAATCAACTCAAAACGAAGAATCATGTTTAAATACGGGGAAGATCATTTGACGGTATCTCAATTATTAAAGATTGCCGATGGCAGCTTAGCGGCAGGAATTACGGCCGAAACTGCTCAGAAAATTCAAAAATCTTGCGCTATTGTCGAGGATATTGTAATGGAGGGAAAGGTGGTCTACGGCATCAACACGGGATTCGGTCCCTTGTGTAATAAGATTATTTCCAAAGATCAAACGGAAGAATTGCAACGCAAAATTTTGCTGAGCCACAGTGTTGGTGTTGGTAATCCTTTGACGGAACAGTTGTCTAGAATGATGCTCGTTCTCAAAGTACAAGCACTTTCAAAAGCCTATTCGGGTATTGCGCTGGAAGTATTAGAACGTATTCTTTGGCACTTGGAAGCGGGGGTTATTCCCGTTGTTCCGGAACAAGGATCGGTCGGTGCTTCGGGAGATTTAGCGCCTTTGTCGCATTTGTTTTTGCCCTTGATCGGAGAGGGGAAAGTGTATTATCAAAATGAAATAAAACCTGCGGGTGAAGTTTTGGCTACGCTCGGAAAGTCGCCTTTGGTTTTAGGACCGAAAGCGGGTTTAGCGTTAATTAATGGCACTCAATTTATTGCGTCGCACGCTGCGTTGTTGGTTGATCGCTTTCATACTTGTCTGACGCAAGCCGACGTCATTGGTGCGATGATGGTGGAAGGTTTGCTCGGTTCGGCGATGCCGTTTCATCCGGTTTTACACCAAACGCGGCCTTACCAAGCGAATATCCACGTAGCGCACAAAATCTCATATTTGTTGAAAGATTCGGCGATTGTAGCTTCGCATAAAAACTGCGAAAAGGTGCAAGATCCTTATTCTTTGCGTTGTATGCCGCAGGTACACGGAACTTCGCGAACGGCTTGGTTGCATTTGAAAGAAGCGGTTGAAATTGAAATCAATTCGGTTACGGATAATCCGGTTATTTTTTCGAAAGACTTAACCATTAGTGGGGGTAATTTTCATGGTCAACCTTTAGCCTTGCCCTTAGATTATGTTTGTTTGGCAGCAGCAGAATTGGGTAATATTTCGGATCGCAGATCTTATCTTTCGCTAGAAGGGAAAAGTGATAATACGCCGAAGTTACTGATGGACAATACGGGCGTTAATTCTGGTTTTATGATTTTGCAATATACTTCCGCTGCTTTGGTGAGTGAGAATAAAACGATGTGTTTCCCTGCGAGTGCGGATAGTATTCCTACCTCTTTGGGGCAAGAAGACCACGTGAGTATGGGCTCTATTTCTGGAAGAAAAGCGATGACGGTTTGTCATAATTTGCAAAAGATATTAGCCGTTGAATTACTTTGTGCGGCGCAAGCTTACGACTTTAGAAGGCCTTTGAAAGGGACGGCCTTAATGGAAAAGGTACACGCATACGTGCGCACTAAAATCTCTTTTGCCGAAGAAGATCGCATCTTTGCCAACGATATCGAAAAAGCAATTGCGCTGCTTGAGAGCGGCGTTATCAAGGAAATGGTCAATGCAGAAATCGCGAAAACAGGCGCGGCATTTTACGATTTATTTGAAGTGTATTAGTCGCTTTTGTGCTTGGACGTTAGTTTCAAAATACTTCATGATCGAAAGTGTATTTTTTAAAAAAAACAACTTCTTTTATTAAAAAGGTATTCTTCAATTTATTTGTTTTCCTCCACTTTTTCAGTGGGCATGGTGTCAATGTTTTGATCCGGAAAATCCTTTGCTATGGCTTGTAAAAGTGCAACGTGAATATCTTTGGATTCATCGCCAATTTCTTTAAAATGGTAATTGGCGGAAGTTTTTACGACGACAAGATCTTTGCTGGGATTGACATAAATGTATTGATTATAAATGCCCGCGGCAAAATAATCTCCTTGCCAATCTTGGGGAATCCACCATTGGAAACCATAACCAAAATGACTATTGGAAAGCTCCGTAGCACCGGGCATTAAATGTGGCTCACTTGGAGTCACGGCTTGTTGCACCCAAGTCTTAGGTACGATTTGTTGTCCTTCCCATTGTCCCTCTCGTAAATATAGCAGGCCTAATTTTGCGTAATCGCGCAAGCTGACATTCAATCCTCCCAGTGCCATTTCTACCTCGTCTTGATCAATGACCCATTGTGCATCGTATTCCATGCCCATCGGATCCCAAATTTTTTCCTTCAGATACGCGGCTAAAGTTTTACCCGTTATTTTGCGGAGCAACATGCCTAGTACTTGTGTGTCTAAACTGACGTAGTGATTGTAGGTTCCGGGTGGTTTTTCGTTTTTCAAACTCAAGGCAAAACCTTCAAAAGATTTACCCAGGGCGAAGTGTCTACCAAAGCGATTGATATCCGAATTGAAATCCCGATAGTCTTCGTTGAAACCTACGCCCGAACTCATTTGTAAAATATCTTTAATCTTCACGCCATCGTATCCTGTCCCTTTAAATTGTGGTAAATACTTCGTGATGGGATCTTGGATACTTTCAAACAAACCCTCTTCCAGAGCAATGCCGACTAAAGTCGAAACAAAAGATTTTGCCACGGACCAAGAAATATGAGTTGTACTTTCCTGCATCCCCAAATGATAAGACTCGTAGATAATCGTATCGCGATGCAGTAGTAGTAAGCCCGTTGTATTGCTATAGTCTAGGTAATCTTGCACTTGCAAGCTTCGATCCTGATAATTAAAACTACTCGGTAAAGTATAACCCAACTTACGGGGCATGGCGTAGGGAACTTTACTTTTTTCAATGTGGTGATACGGAAAGCTTTTTTCCATATTCAGAAAATTATCAACAATATTTTTTTCGTCAAATAGCGTATTGACGTGATACAAGCGTTGAATTTTCTTGTAATGATATAAGGCTAATAGGATTAAAATTAAAAATAAAAAAGCAAGCAATTTGGTAAATTTTAGTAACATCTAAATAAGATTGTTGGGTACAGAAAAAAGGGAAAATAGCATTTTTTACCATTGTCGCCACGGCGCATTTTTTTGATCAAAATGAGGAAGCTACAATTCCTTTCCAAGCTACAACTTTAGGGTAAGAATAAAGAATAATTGTACTAGAAGCGTAGGTCATTTGGCAGGATTACAATTTTTTAATTTTTTCATAAGTAGGATTTTAAGTACTAAGACAAATTAAATCACTTATTAACTTGCATCATATTTTGACCAGTCTCTTCGTTACTCAAAGCCTTCCTAAGCAAAGGCTTAGGGCGGTTTTCGTGCCTCGATGCTGATCAAAATCTAACACAATTTAATGGCAAAGTAATTTTGTCTTAGTACTTATCCAAAAATCTGCTTCTCCATACGA
>CALFBG010000170.1 GCA_937951685.1 uncultured Saprospiraceae bacterium
CATTTACAGTATACCCGCTCGAAGAGATTTAATATTCTAATAAACTAAAAGACATGGATAACTGGGGAAAACCTATCGAAATTCTATTGATTGAAGATAATGAAGGTGACATTATTTTAACGGGAAAAGCTTTAGAAGAAGGTAAAATCAGCAATAACTTACATGTTTGTCGTAATGGACAGCAAGGTTTGGATTTTCTTTTCAAAAGAGGAGTATACGAAGGGGTAGTAACGCCGGATATCGTCCTATTAGATTTGAATATGCCGGGGATTAGCGGACAAGAAGTATTGGAACAGATCAAAAAAACGAATGGTATTAATACGATTCCAGTGGTTGTTTTGACGACTTCAGAATCTCAAAAAGACATTCAAGAAAGTTACCAATTGCACGCGAATAGCTACATTAAGAAACCGGTAGATTTTGAGCAATTTGTAGAAGTTGTGAAGCAAATTCAGAGTTATTGGTTTACCATTGTGAAATTTCCTTCTCGAGATGGCGGACCCATTAGCAAAAATAGCTTTGAAGTCTCTGCTTAGCAGCGGCGGAACTACTTACTGGAAAGGAAATTGATCTAAAATCCATAAAGAAAATTAGTAGGCTGTTGCTTCTTTTTAGCCGCGGGCTGCAAACTCAAACCAATACCCACATTGCTGCGATGATTGGGCGTCAGTAACAACTTTGGATTGACGTGCAAACTCAAATCTTCCGAGACATCAAATCGCAAAAGATGCGCATCCACATAAGCATCTATCGAATTCAAGGCATATACTAAAAACATTCCCACGTAAGATAATTGTAAGTTTTTATCGTAAGAATTACGAATGGCTTTCAATCCATCAGCCGAAATCTCAAAATCGGAAAATTCGTGTTCTTCTCCGTTTACTTCTGAGGTATAAGCATCTCTAAATTGCCGATAGCGCGAACCATTCCAGTCGATGGCATAAACCAAGGCTCCAATACCAGCATATACAATCGGCACTTTCCAGTACTTTTTATTATAAATTTGTCCAGTTCCGGGTAGAATAAGCGAAAGAATCGCCGCTTTTTTAGGAGAAGGATAGTCTTTTGTCCAAAACCGTTTGACAAAACCAGGACGTTTGGTTGTAGGGAAAGCAGTTTTTGTAGGGGCAACTGTCGTTGGAATACTGTCGATGGGAAACGCTTCGTCGGAAGCTTCGTCGGAAGGTGTGACGGCTTCTTCTACCTCAAGTTCTTCCTCCAATAAGAGCAAAGAATCTCTAGGGTTTTGGGCGGCAAGGTCCAAAACCATCAGTAACAATAATCCACCGAAGAGTAATTTTACAATCTGCATATTAATAATAACGTAAATAAAAGGCTTTTGTGTTGGTTCACCAAAGATTAACGCTAATTTATAAAAGCGTAAATCTTTCTTGAATGCTAGTACACCGTGTACTAGGCTAGGGCAGGATTAATTAGAGAAAGAAATTTGCTTTGAAGAGTTTGATGGCAATCGCAATGAGGATAATTCCAAAGACTTTTCGCAAAATATCCGTTCCATTTTTCCCGATTTTTTTCTGAATCCAGTCAGAGGATTTTAATACAACGTAGACGAAAATTAGGTTGACCGTAATACCAGCCAAAATATCATAAGCACTGTAAGCCGCTTTGAGCGAAAGAATTGTGGTTAAGGTTCCGGCACCTGCAATCAAAGGAAAAGCCAGTGGAACGATGGAAGAAGAACTCGCCTCGGTATCTTCTTTGAAAAGGGTAATTCCCATGATCATTTCCAAGCCGAGTAAAAATAAGACGAGTGCGCCTGCGATGGCAAAAGACTGAACATCAACACCAAAAAGATGTAAGATTGATTCTCCGGCAAAGAGAAAGATAATCATCAACGCTCCTGCGACGAGCGTTGCTTTGGCAGATTCAATTTTCTTATTTTGTTCTTTAAGACTAATGATTAGAGGAATCGAGCCTAAGATATCAATGACCGAAAAAAGAATTAGCGTAACAGAGATGACGGCTTTGATTTCCAATTTAATCCTCTTCTATTAGTTCTAATAATCGATTTAAATCATTGACCGAACCGAAAGGAATTACGATTTGACCTTTTCCTTTTCCTTTGTACTTTAGCGCTACTTTTGCGCCGAGGTAACTCCGCAGATTATCTTCTACTGCGCGGTATTCATCGGGTAGGCTAGTGGTTTTAGGAGCAGGTTTTATGGAAGTATCGCTATGTGCTTTGATGAGATCTACCGTTGCTTTAACGGAGAGGTCATTTTGGACAATATTTTTAAAAAGGGCAATTTGGAAAGAAGGATCTTCAATTCCCGCTAATTCTCGCGCGTGGCTAAAAGATATTTGTCGCTTTTTGAGTGCTTCCTGCATGACGGGGGGCAATTTTAAAAAGCGAATATAGTTAGATACAACGGAGCGATTTTTACCAACTCGTACGGCTAAGGCTTCGTGTGTTAGGTCGCATTCATCAATTAAACGTTGGTAAGTGACGGCAACTTCGAATGGATTTAATTCTTGGCGTTGGATATTTTCGACCAAGGCCATTTCTAGCATTTCTTGATCGTTCGCGATTCGTACGTAAGCGGGCACTTCGGTTAGTCCTGCGAGTTGGGAAGCTCTCCAACGGCGTTCTCCGGAGATTAATTGATAACTATGCTCATTTAACCTTCTAACGGTGATCGGCTGAATTAAACCGTGAATTTTGAGCGAAGCGACTAACTCTTCGAGTGCTACTTGATCAAAATCTTTTCTGGGCTGGTAAGGGTTGACCTCAATCTTATCGAGGCGAATCAAGGCGACGGAGCTTGCTAACTCCTGCACTACCTTTTGTGGATCTTCTTTGACTTCACTATCAATATTAGAGAGTAATGCTCGAATTCCTTTTCCTAATTCCTTTTTCCTTACTTTTTTAGCCATTTCACATAAAATTTATAAAAGTGGGATTCGTTAGAATTTATTGTTACCCTCAAATAGCTTAAGGGCAAGAAAGTTTCAATTCATAACGTACTTGTCCGTAAATCTGGATTAACTTACCTTCTTTTTGCCACCTTTTTTGTTGGGTTTTTCTTTCAATTTGATATTGGTTGGATCATTATTTTTGGTCAAAAACTCTTTGGCCAGATTTAAGAATAAGATCGAACCTTTACTGGTCGCATCGTATAAGACGACGGGTGTATGAAGGTTGGGGGCTTCGCTGATCTTGGAATTTCGGTGAATGATCGTTTCAAAAACCTGTTCTTTAAAGTATTTTCTTACTTCATCCACGACCTCATTGGCCAAGCGTAAGCGCCGATCAAACATAGAAAGTAAAATTCCTTCAATTTGAAGTTTTGGATTCAACTGTTTCGTCACCAAGCTAATGGTATTCTTCAATTTCCCCAATCCTTCCAAGGCAAAGTATTCACACTGCACCGGAATCAAAACAGAATCCGCTGCACATAACGCATTAATCGTCACCAAACCTAAGGAAGGCAAGCAATCAATGAAAATGTAATCGTAATCATCTTTGATTTTATCAATAAAATCCCTCATGACGTACTCTCTGCGCCAGCGATTTACCAATTCAACTTCGGCACCTACCAAGTCGATGTGTGAAGGCATCAAGTATAAATTAGGTGTTTCCGTTTCGTAAATTGATTCGGCAGGATCACTTTCGTTAATCATACAATCGTAGATACTGGTAGTGACCTCATCTGGGAAAATACCAACGCCGGACGTGGAATTTGCCTGAGGATCAGCATCAATCAATAAAATCTTTTTTTCTAGTATAGCGAGACAGGCAGCGAGGTTAATTGCTGTAGTCGTTTTCCCAACACCACCTTTCTGATTCGCTATGGCGATCACTTTTCCCATTTTCTTAGTATCTATGTTTGAAGGATGCTAAGGTACATAATTATACGCTGATTGTGGCACCTATATCCATCAAAATTAATTCTTTTCCTTTTTTTGCAAATGCAGCTTTCGCCGCAGCGTGATCAATTTTGATATATCCAAAGGTATCGTAGTGGCAACCAATGATTTTATCGCAGTCGATAAATTCCGCCGCCAGAACAGCATCTTCGTAGCCCATCGTAAAATTATCCCCAATGGGTAAAATCGCAAAATCTAGTTTTGGACAAGTCATTGGGATCAGTTTCATATCTAAAGTTAAGGCCGTATCTCCCGCAAAATAGAAAGATTTTTCGTCGTTCCAGATGACAAAACCACCCGGATTTCCGCCGTAAGATTGGTCGGGTAGCATACTGGAATGCACCGCATTAACGTATTTCACCGTACCAAAATCAAAGGCCCATTTCCCCCCGTGATTGAGCGGATGGCCATTTTCTAAGCCTTTGGCGCCGTACCAACTCACAATTTCATAATTAGAGATAATTTTAGCGCCCGTACGCTTGACAATCGCCTCTGCGTCGGCAACGTGATCGCCATGACCGTGAGAAAGCAAAACATAATCAGCTGGTAATTTGTTAACATCAATAGCAGCGGCTAATTCGTTGCCGCTGATCATCGGATCAAAAATAAGATGACTACCTTGTGTCTCTAAACCAAAGCAAGATTGACCGTAGTAAGTTAGTTTCATAAGTTATTGTGATTTATCGCTAATTTATCGCTACAAGTTACTAGATTTCAAGGATAATTGAAAGGAGGATTTCAAAATAGACTTCCAAACGGTCAAATCACTAATGAACCGCAAGGTTTTTCTTAAGCATTTATTCTTAAGCATTTACTTATTACTCACAACAATATTATTTCACTCGTTATTATGATCACTATCATTGCTTCAACCAACCGGAAAAATAGTCGAACCAAACTTTTTGCGGAAGCGTATTTTAAATTGCTGCAAGCGCATACGGAAGAAACCGTCAAAATACTGTTTTTAGAACATCTTCCCGAAGACTTCATTCACAATGCAATGTACGCCGAGGATGCTCAATCGCCTTCGTTAACCCTTATTCAAGATGAATACGTGTTGCCTGCTACGAAGTTTTTTTTCGTTATGCCCGAGTATAATGGTAGTTATCCCGGTATTATTAAACTGTTTTTGGATGCTTGTTCCATTCGTTTTTACAAAGATAATTTTTACGGTAAAAAAGCAGGTTTAGCGGGTGTTTCTTCGGGGCGCTCCGGAAATCTTATCGGGATGGATCATTTTACAACGGTTTTGAATTACCTAGGTACACAGGTTTTGCCAAACAAGTTGCCCATTTCTCAATGTGAATCTCTGCTCAACGAATCGAAAGATCAAATTGTCCACCAAATTACTTTAGAGGCAATGAAGCGGCAAGTCGTAGATTTTATTGCTTTTTAAAAAAAGGCTAAGCAACTAAAGTGCAAACTGTTTTTCAAGCTGCTTAAAAGTTACCGCTCCGTTGAGCGGTTTTAGCTTCCATTGATAAGATTTTCCGTCAAGGTATAAAAAAATCTAAGGGAGACGCCTGCGTTTTCTCAAAAATTCCTTTCTTTGATATCACTTCAAGGCATTTGGCTTGAGTTTTCGAGCTGGTCGGAACCCCTCAACGCGTTTGCAGCATTGAAGTTTTATTTTTTAAACCAAAACTAATCTATGAAACAATTTCTTGTTTTTTGTTTATTCCTATTCGTGGCTTGTGGTGGAGATACTACTACGGATAAAGACCCAACCGCTGCTTCCCTCAAAGTATTCCATTACAATCAACCCAGTGCCATTACTTCTTTGG
>CALFBG010000171.1 GCA_937951685.1 uncultured Saprospiraceae bacterium
TTGTGCTTTCTCGCTTTTTCCGCCCGTTTGCGCGCTTTGCGTTCTGCCTTTGTTTCTTTCTTTTCTTCTTGGCGTCTGGTCTTTGGTTTTTTATTAACAGGTCGATCTTTTTTACTTTTAAAAACATCTATGATGCGCTCGATGGCTTCTTCAATAGCTTCTCCACCATCGTCATTGTCCTCCTCCTCTTCTAACGCAGCAAGCGTAGGTTCTTCCAATAAAAAAGGAGGACAATCCATGAGTGCTGCAACTTTTTCAGATTGTGGCTCAAAAGCGTTGTTGAAATATCGGTTGAGTTCTTTGTCTTTGTATACCTTTTTCATGAACCTTGCCCAAATCGGCAATGCGGTATTCGCTCCTTGTCCAAGTTTAGTAGATCGAAAACGAACGTCGGGTGTTTGTCCACCCACCCAAGCTCCTGCGACCAAATCAGGGGTGAACCCCAAAAACCATCCATCAGAATTATGCTGAGTTGTACCCGTTTTGCCCGCTATTTCCCCATCAAAGTGGTATTGGTAGCGTAAACGTCTTGCGGTTCCACTATCCACAACGGATTCTAACATTTGAATCATCATGTCGGAGTACTCTTCCGACAAAACGCGTCGGCTTTCCTCTAAAGGCGTGACAGGAAACTCTTCTAGTACTTCTCCATCTGCGGTTTCAATTCGAGTCAAATAATTTGGAACAGCAGGAATACCTCGATTGGCAAAAGTACTATATACTTTCACCATATCCAGTAGCGAAACATCCACGGCACCCAAAGCAATTGCAGGGACTTTAGGAATATCAGTACTGACGCCCATCTTTTGAGCCAAACTTCTCACGTCATCTACTCCGACCCGCATCATTAAATCTACGGTAACCGAGTTAACCGATTTACTCAGAGCACCTTCCATCGAAAAGGCACCACCATATTTTCCATCGGAATTTCTGGGTTGCCAGTTTTCGTAGTCGGTGTAACTAACGAGTCGATTGTTAATATAATCACAAGGAAAAATTCCTTTATTTAGTGCGCTGGCATAAACAATAGGCTTAAAGGTAGAACCTACTTGGCGCTGTGATTTAATGTGATCATATTGAAAATATTGGTGGTTGATGCCACCGACCCACGCTAAGATATAGCCTGTTTCTGGTTCCATAACTAAGAAGCCAGCATTGAGCATGCAGTAATAGTATTTGATGGAATCGAGTGGACTCATTGTCTTTTTTTCGATCCCTTCGCCATCCCAGCTAAAGACCCGCATATTGATTTCTTGTTGGAAATTTTCTTCGATGGCTTCGGCAGAAAGTCCTTGTTTTTGTAAAGCAAGGTAGCGCTCCGATTTGCGCATTTCTTTTTTCAAACTTTTTTCATTACCCCAAGGTTTCTTTTTAGATTTAAGCCAATGTTGATCAAAATCCTTTTGTAATTTCGACATTTGTTCCGTTAGTGCTTCCTCGGCGTAGCGCTGCATTTTAGCATGAATAGAAGTATAAATCTTCAAACCATCCGTGTAAAGATTATACGGTGTACCATCTGGTTTTTTGTACGTTTTTACTTTTTCGGCTAATTGTTGTCGCAAGTGTTCTCGGAAATAAGTAGCGACGCCATCATTACTACTCTCTTTGGTGTAAGAGAGCCTCAATTCCGTCTTTTTCAAGGAGTCACAAACTGTAGGTTTGAGGTACGCATACTTTTGCATTTGGTTCAAAACGGTATTCCTACGTCGCAAGGCTCGTTTGGGATGAAGGACGGGATGATAACTGGTATTCGCTTTAAGCATTCCGATGAGTACGGCTGCTTCTTCGGTTTTAATTTCTTTTGGTGTGGTATTGAATAAACGTTTACTGGCGACACTAATGCCGAAGACATTTCCTCCAAAAGGAACCGTATTAAGGTAAAGACTAAGTAACTCTTCTTTGGTGTAGACTTTTTCTAACCTCCGAGCAATAAACATTTCTTTGACCTTATTGATGGGAGTCGAAAGCATCAGATGTTTCTTTCTGGGAAAGAGGTTTTTTGCCAATTGCTGGCTGAGCGTACTGCCACCACCGCCAGACTGATCTCGGAGTAAAACCGTACGGAGGAGTACCCGAACCCAAGCGCGCAGATCTACGCCTTTGTGATCGAAAAAGCGAGAGTCTTCGGTAGCGATAAGTGCATTAATTAAATTTGGTGAAATATCTTCGTAGGCGACGTTGATCCGGTTTTCGACGTAATACTTTCCTAGGATTTGTCCATCCGCAGAATAGACTTCCGCCGCCGTATTATTTTGAATTGCTTTGAGTGCCGTTTTATTCGGTAAGCGACCAAAAGCACCAAAATAGATTAAGCTACAGAAAAATAGGATGCTACCAAATCCCGCCATCGCAGTCCATCCAGCGTACTTTAGACCACGCGCAGCTTTCGGATATTTTGCTTGAAAATCTGTTCGAAAGGTATTGAATTTAACTTTTAGTTGAGCGAAGTTGAAACGTTCTTCTAGCTTCGAATTGGAATTCTCCATGGGGTCTTGATCTTTTGTTTTGTGGTTTTTTTCGAGTTGTCAAACAACTTCCAATGATAATCTGTAACTATCCAAAGCAGTCGCCAAGCACTATTAATACTTACATATCAATAGTGCCGCTATTGTAGAGGACTTTTACTTCGGGGATTTGTAAAGATTTCGTTTTGTATTGGCTGTAAGGCAACACTTTTCGGTAGTATATTAACTTCGCGATGTTTTTTTTGTCATCGTTTCTGGTATTTTTTGCAAAAAAAAAGTAAAAAACTACATTTTTAAGTGCTCAATTCAAACCGTTCCAGAGAAAACGTTGCATTGTAGGCGCTTATTACTCGATTAGTGCACAACTTGCGGAATAAAATACAAAACAGATTCAAAATTAACGGTTTTTTGCGCCGGAGAAAGTATTTAACCAAAATTAACTTCCTAAAACTTCTTTTAGAATCAAATGTGCGTTGATCTCGGGGAAACTATCGATGTGAAAGCGATAAAACTTCAATAATTCTCGTAATAAATCCTTTCGAACCGTTTTCGTTAGGTTGATTTTGTGGTATTGTTCTAGGGAACTTTGTAAAAATTCGTTTAGATGACCACTTAAGTCTTCGGATAGACAATGTAAATGATCTCGACTTGCGGGCACGAAAATGCCTTCGCGGAGATCAAATACGGCATTGCGGTCGTAATTTCCACCGGGTAAAAAGCCTAAGAATCCTGAAAAACCAAGCATAAAATAGATCGGTAAGTTCGCGACGGAATCATTACTCTGATCGAGGTGTGCGAAGACATCAAACAAGAACTGAAAGAGTCGTTTATTTTCTTCTGACTCTTGGATCGTCTTTTGTGCAATTTCAGCGATAAATAAACCGACCGCACTTTTACGAATATCAAACGGAATACTACTATAAACGAGAGCGGCTTTGATTTCTTTGGTACGATTGAGGCTTTTGTTTTCTCGATAATAGGCGACCATTTCTACGAGCGACATGATTTGCAACAAACTAGCGTTTACCTTTGCTTTTTTGCTACGTACGCCGCTAATGATGTAGGTTTGTAAACCTTTCTCTTCGGTATAAATATCCGTGATGATACTCGTTTCGGAGTATTTCATGGTTTTCAAAATAATGCCTCGGGTTTTAATTACCATAGGGTAAACTAAGATTTGAGTTGAGTGCAGTTTTATTAGCGGATATGCTGAATGCTTTGTAATATAAATTATCGAACATTTTGAACCTGCCTTTTCGTCCTACTCTGCGTCGACTCCTCTTCTTAATCCTTTTCAAAGAGTAGACTCCGGGGCTTCCTTGATTAGGACGAAAATCCAACGCTCAAAATATTCACAAACTTAAATTACAAAGGACTGAAGGACTTTGACCGTATCTGATTAAAAAACGTAGCGCAGTGATAGTGCAAATTCTATGTAAATAATTTCGTTGTTGATGATTTCGTAGCCCGGCTTGTAATCTAGCGCGAAACTGACGGGGAAATTACTAGTCGTATACTCTAAGCCTAAAATAGCCTCGGCTGTTGTTCTAAAATCTTCATTATTTGCCCCTAAGGATAAACCACCACCGGCGTACCAATTTAGCTGATAATTGATAAAAAAGTGATATTCGTACAAACCCGTTATACTAGCCACTTTACCATTGCCAAAATTATAGCCGACGATACCTTCAATGGCGGCAAAGCGCCCAATGAAACGTTTGTAAGTTACGCCCGACAGCGAGCCTCCTCTTAGCCCGATGGATTGTTCGTAATTATCTTGCGCTGAAAGGCTGGTGTAGCTAAGGATAAAGAAGCTAAGGAATAAAAGTAGGTTTTTTAAGTGCATATGCTTTGCGTACAAGAATGATTCCTAAAATTCAAGATCACCAAGATCTTCCAGCTTATCTTGTTTATAATGTTGTTTGGTAAAAACACGTTGCTTTTGTCGATTTAAAATAAGTCTTGCTAGTGCGAGGTTTGCAGGTTCTACACTAGCGGGAGAAAGCGCTTGATTGATCAAGGCTTCTTTAATGTCGAGTCGATACATAAGGCTTAGTAAAAAGTCAATTCTGTACTCAATGAGGTAAGCTACTTTATCTGCGAGTAGCGCAAAAAGTGCTTCTTCGTCCATACCTTGGTCTTCCTCGGGCGTGAGTTCCAATTCGAAATCGCGCGCAATGAGTGCCGTCGTTAATTTATTATTTTCTTCCATCGATTCCATATTCGCTGGCAAAAATACGAATAATTCCTGCAAGTTGCACGGCCTTGGTAGGAGTGTTCTATTTTTTTGTACGGTTAGGAAAATGAAAGGTTCTTACCGGATAGTTCGCTGTAACTAAGTTAATTCGGCGGGATGACTTTCAAATCCTTCTAAATTATTTTTACGAATAAAAAAAGAAACGTAAAGGATACTCACACCCGTAAGCAAAGAAATGAGAATCGTTGACCAGTTCGTCCAGTGACTCATCCCCGAATGATCTAAGACCAAAACAAAAACGAGCGCCATAAAAAAGAGTCGAAAGACTTCAAAGGGCAATGCCCATTTTTTTGCGCTAAGCAAACCGCCCCAACTAATAATCATTAGAAAAATAGCAAAGGACATTATAATGCGTTCGCCACTACTAAAGTTGAAACTTAAATTGATGGTGAAATACATGAAGACCAAACCGAGGGCAATTTGTGTTAAAATATAAGGACTAGCATTTTTAAATTGTTTACTTGTATACTTGGTCTGTTCACTGAGCGTATAGCCAATCCGTTTATTCTTATCGTACTGTGGTAAACCCCGAGGTCGCCATCCTAGCGGCATGAACCAAAGTTTAAATTTATCGATCCAGTAAGGTGCTGCGACCGCATCGTCCCAAAGCTGCTTCCAGTATTGGAAATTGATGTAAATTGGATCCCAGGTGCGTGGTGGATGGGTCAGTCCGTAGCAAACTTCTTCGACTTCTGGCTCGTAGGTGCCAAACATTTTGTCCCAAATAATTAAAAACTCCGAGAAATTTTTATCGAGATATTGCGGATTGACGCCGTGATGAACACGATGGTGAGAAGGCGCCACAAATATTTTTTCGATAAAGCCCAGACTTTTGATCAGGCGGGTATGGTGCCAGTAAGCCAATAGTAAATGAATACCCGCCATCATATAAACCGCTTCGGGGGAATATCCGACGAGTACGAGAATCCAATCAAAAAATAGAAATTGAAATAAGCGTTGGGTAAAACTGGCTCGAATCCCGACGGAAAGATTAAACTCCTCGGAAGAATGGTGTGGCATATGCGCCGCCCAAAAGATATTAATGGAGTGCCCGATGCGGTGAAACCAATAGAAGATAAAATCTTGCAGTAGTAGTAAGATGAGCAAGCTGTACCAAGTTTCTGCAATTTTGAAAGGGGCAAATTGGTAAAGCCAAGTGTACCATTTGAAAACAAAAAATACCACGGCGAGATTAATACATTGGTTGCCAATTCCTGTTCCTAGGTTGGTAATGGTATCTTGGAAAGGGTAATGACCATTTTTTTGACGTAGGCTAACAATGATTTCCGCAAGGAGCAGAATTAGCACAATGGGCGTGATAAAAGCATATACATTCATTCGGTGCAATTTTTTTTGGTAGCAAAAAGCTAGTACCCTGTAATCTAAATTACCTAACATTTTGAACCTGTCTTTTTATCCTACTCTTCGTCTTGTCCTCGTTATGATAGCTAAGGCTATCAAACTCTGGGCATTCCTCGATTAGCATAAAAATCCAAAGCTCAAAACATTAATAAACTTAAATTACAGTGTACTCAGCAAGATAGACAATTGCTAACTCCTTCGTTCTCAAGCAAAAAAAAGCCTATCCGTACAGAATAGGCTTTTATATATAAGGTTGCATGATTCAAAATGA
>CALFBG010000172.1 GCA_937951685.1 uncultured Saprospiraceae bacterium
TGGATATTTTGAGCTTTGAATTTTCGTCCTAATTAAGGAAGCCCCGGAGTCTAATCCTTGAAAAGGATTAAGGCGAGGAGCCGACGCGGAGTAGGCCGAAAAGGCATGTTCAAAATGTTCGATAATTTATATTACAAAGTACTAGAGTCTCCAATTGACCAATTCCAGCGTACAAAAGCAGTTTTCTGACCACCTAAAAAATATTACAAAACTGCTAAGCAATGAATATTTTAATCGAATCCATTTTCCCGCAGCTCCACTCCTACATAAGCAGCTAACAATCAAACTATTACCCAATAAACTACAATAACTAATTAGACCGCTCTAACTAATTTTCGCAAGGAAATACCTAATTCAGAATCCTAATAAATACCTAACGTTCGGTATTCAGCTAGAAGCTAAATCACGGTATATTTGCAATCGATTCATTATTTAGACTAAATCTAGATTGAAGAACTGAATACAAAAAAAATTAAACTTTTATACCTCAAATCTTATACAGAAAATCCATGTTAAAATTATCTATCCATTCTACCTTATTATGCCTCGCAGGATTATTATTATGTTTATCTTCTTGTAAAGAAGACGATGACACCGTAACGCCTACAGTAGAGGACAAGTACGAAATTCCTACAAAATATTCCACGTTCGATAATGTAAGTTACAGCGGACAAACGCAACGTTTATCCATGTTCTTAGAACTTAAAAGCTACATGAGCGCAGCGAATACGCCAAATACGAGTTTAGATGCAACGCGGCTAAAGGCAATGTATGCCAACGATGCTACAACGGCACAATGGACGGGCACTTACGAAGCTTCTAAGCAATTAAAAAGTAAGACCTTTAGTACGGAGCAAGAAAAGTTTGAGGTCTTATTCGACAAAATAGCAGTAGCCAGTCAATCTACTGTTCCGGGTACGACTAATCAGGCGGGAGTAATCAACAGCAACGATGGGCAGAAGCAATATTTGATTGCAGCGAATGGGTTAGATTATGCACAAATCATCGAGAAAAGCTTAATGGGTGCTTGTCTTTATTACCAAGCCACTGGCGTTTATATGGAAAGTGGTAAAATGGATGTAGACAATGAAACCATTACGCCGGGCGAAGGTACCGATATGGAACACCACTGGGACGAAGCTTTTGGTTACTTGGGCGTATCCCAAGATTTTCCAACCAATAAAGATGGTTTGATATTCTGGGGAAGCTATAGTGATAAAAGAAATGACCTCTTAGGTAGCAACCAAAAATTAATGGATGGTTTCTTGAAAGGTAGAGCGGCAATAACCAATAAAGACCTTATCACTAGAGATGAAGCCATCGACGAACTTCGACCAGCATGGGAATTAGTATCAGTAGGTTCTGCTTTACATTATTTAAATGTAGGTATCAATAGCTTCGATGATATTGCGATCCGAAACCATGGACTTTCGGAAGGAATTGGTTTTATCTATAGTTTAAAATTCAACCCAGCGAAAAATATCACCGTAACACAGATCGACGAATTATTAGTCTTGATAGCTGGTGCTAGCAACTTTGATGATATGAACCTTTATACCGTAGATACAACTAAATTGGAAGAGGCGAGAGATCAATTGGCCGCTTATTTCAACCTCACGGACAAAAAAGAAGACTTTTAAAATATTTTAGTGTTTTAATATTTCAACTATTCCAATCATTATCGTTTGATCAGACCAATTGGTTTGATCGAACGATTGATTTAAATAAGTAATCATGAAAACATTTTCTCAATTAGTTTTTGGTGCTGTTTTAATCCTAAGTTTGAGTCTGACGGCTTGCAAAGATAACGACGATACGATCAACAGCAACCCTTGCAGTGTGAGCTTCGATCAAGAAGCGATGTTTGCTAACTTGGCAGATAATATTATTATCCCAAGTTACTTAGACCTCAAAACTAAAATAGAAGGATTGAATAATGAAATGGAAGTTTTTTTAGCCGCGCCAAACGCAACGAATCTTGCTACTTTACGAGCAGCGTGGTTAACCGCTTACTTGAGCTGGCAATCTTGTGCATACTACGAATTTGGTCCTGCGGAAAATGTCTTTTTACGGAACAGCCTCAATAATTTCCCCGCCAACCAAAATGGGATCGAGCAAAATATTGCAGCTGGCACTTATGATTTTAACCAACCAGATAACTACGATAAAGGTTTTCCAGCCTTGGATTATTTACTATTTGGCGTAGCGGAAAACGATACCGACATCCTTAACAAGTATACAAATGATGCGGATGCAACTAAATATAAAACTTACGCCCAAGCCTTAGTGACTGACATGAAGACTAAGGTTGATCAAACGTATAAAACTTGGACAACAAACTACCGAGATCAATTTGTTGGTAACACGGGTACTGCAGCAGGAACCTCTTTGAGTCTAATTATTAATAAGCTTAATCAGAACTACGAATTTATCAAAAGAGAAAAACTAGGTACGCCCGTCGGAATCGTTTTTGACATTCCCAACCCTAAAACGGTAGAAGCTTATTACAGTGGAAACGCCGTCAAATTGGCTAACGCAGCGCTCGAAGCCGCGCGCCATTTATACTTAGGTGGCACCGGCTTAGGCTTAGATGATAATTTGAATGCCGCCGACGCGCGTAAAGGAGACGAAACCTTGGATGCTGTCATTCAAGCCCGTTTCACCGAAGCCATTGCGGCAGTAGCACAACTCAATGATCCTTTAGATCAAGCAATCGAGAATGATCGTGCCTCGGTGATCAATGCTTACAATAAAGTCACCACACAGGTTGTTTCTCTTAAAACAGATATGCCTTCTGCCTTGTGTGTTTCTATTACTTACATCGACAATCCTAGCGACAGTGATTAGTCTATGAGGGATTTTTGGAAAAAAATAGTAGCGCGCTGGATCACGAATCCAACTAACATTGCTCCTTTGATCAGTTTTCGCATCCTTTTTGGTGGGTTAATGATGATTGGGGCAATTCGATTTATAGCTAATGGCTGGATCGAGAAATTATACGTTACGCCAAGCTTTTTTTTCAAATTTTATGGTTTTGAATGGGTACAGGTTTTAGAAGAAACGAGCATGTATCTGCTGCTTTACGGTATTGTCATTAGTGCGGCGATGCTCATGCTTGGGTTTTTATATCGGCTGGCCAGTGTAGGCTTTTTTTTGAGCTTTACTTATTTAGAATTAATTGACGCGACCAACTACCTCAATCATTATTACCTCGTTTGTATTTTTGCATTGCTGCTCATTTTTCTGCCTGCACACCGCGATTTTTCCATCGACGCGTGGCTTTTCCCAAAACTAAAAGTAAAATTTGTTCCCGCCTGGACCATCAATATCCTCATCGCCCAATTGGTTATTGTTTACACCTGTGCAGGCATTGCAAAGCTTAATCCTGATTGGTTATTTCGAGCCATGCCCCTCTTAATCTGGCTGCCCGAACACCGAGATGTTTTCTTATTGGGTTACTTTTTTAAATTCAAATGGGTTGCTTATTTGTTTAGTTGGGTTGGTGCGATTTACGACTTAAGTATTGCCTACTTTTTACTTTTTTCCAAAACTAGAAATTGGGCCTATCTCGCAGTAGTCGTCTTCCACCTCATGACCTTTTTATTGTTCAACATTGGCTTGTTTCCTTTCATCATGATTTTTAGCACACTCATTTTTTTTCCCGCTGCGACACACGAAAAAGTATTGGCCTGGCTAGGCTATCAAAATGAATTAGCAAATAACTATACCTTTCGACCACTTAACCGATTAGCCTTACGAATGATCTTAGGCTTTTTCCTATTTTTGCAATTATTACTTCCCTTTCGACATTGGCTTTATCCCGGAGCTGTTTTATGGACCGAAGAAGGGTATCGTTTTTCTTGGCGTGTTATGTTGGTGGAAAAAATTGGACATACTGTTTTTTATATTGAAGATGGCGTTGATCATCGCAAAGTCGAGGTCAATAATGGTCGTTACCTTACGCTTTTTCAAGAAAAACAACTCAACGTACAAGCGGATTTTATTTTACAGTTTGCGCATTTTCTCAAAAAAGAATACCAAGAAAAGCATGGATTTAAAAATCCGATTGTAACGGTAGACGCACACGTTGCGATGAATGGCAGAACGAGTCAACGGTATATTGACCCGACAGTAGATTTAGCGAAAATAAAAGATGGCTGGTCTCCTAAATCTTGGATTTTAAAATATTAAACGTTTCCGACAAAACTACTTCAATAATGACGAAGCACTTTATTCTTTTGTACCTCTTACTACTAATTGCTGCCCCACAATGGATACTTGCACAGTCTAGTAGTGTATTTGGTATCATTCGCGATGCGGAGACACAAATGGTACTCTCCGACGTCAGTGTTTACGTCGTACAAGAAGAACGACAAGTTTATAGTGACCAAGCGGGTGCTTATCTAGTTGAGCAATTAAAAGCAACAACTTACGAACTAACATTTTTCAAAGAAAACTACCAAACGGAAACGATCAAAGTTACTTTATCTGCTAATCAAAAAATTGAACAAGAGATCTTCTTAGCGGCCATCACACAAACCCTCGACGCCGTAGAAGTTGCCGCCAATGCACAAAAAGAAGGCTACGGAATGCATCGACTACGCAACGTAGAAGGTACGGCTATCTACGCCGCAAAAAAGACAGAGGTGATTGAGCTAGAAAATATCATTGCGAATCTTTCCACCAACAATAGCCGACAAGTTTACAAAAGTATCGCGGGGCTTAACATTTGGGAAAGTGATGGCGCAGGTTTGCAGTTAAGTATTGGTGCGCGTGGATTAGATCCTAACCGAACTTCCAACTTTAATACCCGCCAAAATGGTTATGATATTAGCGCAGATGCTTTGGGTTACCCCGAAAGTTATTACACTCCTCCAACGCAAGCCTTGCAGCGCATCGAAATTGTACGCGGTGCCGCTTCGCTCCAATATGGCTCACAATTTGGAGGCTTACTCAACTTTATTTTAAAAAAAGGAAATCCAAATAAACCCATTGATTTCCTTACCGAAAATACCGTAGGCTCTTTTGGTTTAATCAGTAGTTTCAATAGTATTGGGGGCAGTAAAAACGGCTATAATTATTATAGTTTTTACCAACACAAACAAGGCGACGGTTGGCGAGAGAATGCTAAGTTCGAACAAAATACTGCGTTTTTTAAAGTCAGTAAAACCTTTGACAAACGGTGGACGATAGGTTTGGAGTATACCTTTATGAATTACCTCGCGCAACAAGCGGGCGGATTACAAGATTTTGAATTTGCGCAAGATCCTCGACAATCGAAAAGAGCTCGGAATTGGTTTCGCGTCAACTGGAATCTCGCCGCGCTCAATTTTGATTTTAAACTTACCGAAAAAACAAAAATCAATAGTCGCAGTTTTGTACTCTTCGCCCAACGGGAAGCACTCGGAGAATTGGGTGCAATCAATCGCCCTGATCCGTTGCGAGAACGAGATTTGATTAGTGGTCAATACCGAAACTTTGGTAATGAAACGCGATTAATTAGTCGCTACAATATGGGAACACAACTCGCCACCTTACTCGTTGGTGTGCGGTATTATCAAGGATTTACCAGAAACCTGCAAGGTGATGCGAGCGCTGGCAGCACGGCCGACTTTACATTTTTACAACCCGACGATCCCGAAAAATCTAGCTACGAATTTCCAAGCCGCAACCTGGCCTTCTTTGCCGAAAATTTATTCAACATTAGCAAGCGTTGGACCATCACGCCTGGTGCCCGCGTCGAGTATATTCGAACCGCTTCCGACGGTTTTTACAAACAACGCATTTTTTCGGGCGGACAAGTGATCGGGGAAAGGAAGTTTGAAGATGCTAAAGAGAATGCACGTTCCTTGATCTTGTTGGGCTTAGGCGTAGGCTACAAAGTAAGTTCAACGGTAGAAGCATACGCCAATTATTCTCAAAATTATCGTTCCATCAATTTTAGTGATCTAGCCGTGGTCAATCCTAATTTATTAGTGGATAGTTTGCTCAAAGACGAACAAGGTTTCAACGCTGATTTAGGGATCCGAGGAAAACTCGGAGAGGTTCTTTATTTTGATGCTAGTGCTTTTTATTTGCAATATAGCAACCGGATTGGGCTGACCGAAATTGTGGTTCCCGATCCTTTGGTAGTCGAGAAGTCGATTGTCTACCGCACCAATATTGGCAATGCTCGCATCTTAGGATTGGAAGCCTACGCGGAAGCAAATTTGTGGAAACTCTGGCGTAAAAATGACAAAAATACCAAGCTATCCCTCTTTGCCAATTTTAGCTGGTTGCAAGGTCGCTATCTTTCGGGAGACGCAAGTATCGTTGGCAATGACGTAGAATTAATTCCACCCTTCAGTATTAAAACGGGCTTGAGTTTCCGATGGAAAGCTTTTCAAATGGCCTATCAATTCAGTTACGTTGCACAACATTTCAGTGATGCCACCAACGCCGTTTTTGTGGCCAATGCTACGCGTGGGATTATTCCTAGTTACCAAGTACAGGATATTTCCTTTAGCTATCATTACCATCGCTTTCGCTTACAAGCAGGAAGCAACAACCTTACCAACGAAGCTTATTTCACACGACGTGCAACCGGTTATCCTGGTCCCGGAATTATCTCCGCGGATGGTCGAAGTTTTTACCTTACCTTAGGAATCCGACTCTAAGCCACCATAATCATTATCTAAATAGAGGAGTGAAAAATATAGCTAAAAAGTGAGTCAATAAAAAATCGGCACCAGCAGATGCTGACACCGATTTTTCATTTCACTAGTTTTTTAAACCTAAACAAATCCTTTTAATGCTTAAGGTCTTTGTTGATAAGAATCTTCTTTTGGAAGTTTCCATGATTGGTATTGAAATGAACGATGTAAACGCCAGAAGGAATGTCTTGAGTTATCGTCCAGCTTTTATTAAGATTTCCATTCGGATATTTTTCTTCTGGAAAGCGCTTTATTAATTTTCCATCTAGCGCGTAGATTGAGATATTAACAGACAAATCCTTTTCACTTTGGTAGCTAAAATTAAGCTCTTTACTCGTTGGATTAGGGTATATATTAGGCGTAGCACTATCGTTTGGCTGGGTCGCTTTGAATCCAAGCGTTCCAATACTAGAACATTCTCCCTCTGGACCGAAACAGGAAGATTCAGAATACTGACTCGTTACTCCTTCTCCACAATCGGTTTGTACACTCCAAGAGAAACAGCCATTGGTTAAATTATTTGGTAAAACCAAGGAAGCAGAAGTCCGATAAAATAACCTAGTCGAATTCGTATTATTGGTACAACCACAAATAAGTTTCTTCTTAACAACTTTAATGATATAACCAACGGCACCAGGTACTGGATTCCAAAATAAAGAATTATTTGATCCTTGATTCAATCGACAACTCAATCCTGTAGGGGGAAGGCAATCATCGAAGCAAGCACATTCTACTAATTTGACATCGTCCAATAACCAAAAAGAGGCAACACTATTATTAGATCCGGGAAAGAATAATAATTGCGTTTGAGGAGCATCAACGGTAATATTAGAGATGGTAACCTTTACCCAGTCTTCTGAGAAAAAGCTAGTAGCGGTATACAACTCTTGACTCTCTGCTGAAAGATCAAGACAATCATCTAATACAGGACCATTGTTATTGTTGATTAAGCCCGAAGTAGCAAAAACATTCAAATTGAGTGGTAAATCAGATAAATTAAGATTCGTGAATTCTGTGGTCCGGTGATAAAAACTCAGTTCATAAATTTTACCCGGAACCATGTCCACTTCAATGAAGGCAGCTTCTGTCCGACATTGTCCATTATTCGCTGCTCCCATCCGCATATAATTTGCTCCATCTTCAGCAGTAATACCACTAGTTGCATTGGCTACGTCAGGAGAGCCCGTTGCCGCGGACCAATCTGGCACACAGCCTAAAGCCAGTGCATTTACAATTACACCTTGATTGAATCCGCAATTATTAATTTCCTCAAAACTGCCATTTCTCAAATCTGGATTGGCATAACATTCAATAGATTGAGCATTTAGTAAAGTCATTTGCAAGAGTAAAATCGAGAGAAAAAGTAATCTTTTCATAATTTATATTTTTTATAAGGTTAAAAAA